>NZ_JBMNDO010000050.1:0-54903 GCF_052542855.1 Streptomyces sp. SAS_281 | reverse complement strand
GTCCGGCGGCCGGTGCCGCCGCACCCGCCCAAGCTGGGATCAGCAGAGAACGTTGACCTGGTTGTCGTTGACCTGGCCCTCGACCGCGGCCGACACGGCGTTCAGCCGGGCCTGGATCGAGCCGAGGACCGCGACCTCGTCCGGGCTGAGGCCGTTGAAGACCTCGCGCTCGGAGTCCGACAGCAGGTCGACCGGGGTGCCGGCGCTGCGCAGCGCGTCGAGGGGTGCTTGCGACATGGGTCACTCCTTCATGGAGAGGGTCATCGGGCTGGTGCAACGGCAAGGCTGCTCCGGCGCCCCCCGGCTTCATATCCCTCGATCGACTATGAATCGGCGGGCGGGTGATCCCGCTCAAGGCGTTCTTGTCCGGAACATGACCCGCAGCTACTCTGACCCCCGGGAGTGAGGAAATCCCCCCGCCGGCCCATGCTTCGCTCACCGAAATGAGGGGTAAAGGGTTTGACCAGGCGTGAAATTCTGATCGCTTCGCTCGTGGCCGCCGGCTCCTCGAACCGGGATATCGCCGAAGCTCTCTGCATCAGCCCGCACACGGTGGCGGCCCACTTATGCAACATGCTCCGAAGAACGGGCGCGTCCAACCGTACGGAAATGATTGCGCGGCTTTACGCCCAGGGCGTTCTGGTCCAGGGGATCTGGCCGCCGCTGCCCGCCGACGAGCGGAAGCGGCAGGAGGCTCCCGAGGCCGTGGGCGCCCTCGCGGCGGCGGTCGCGGAGTGCTCGATCGGACCGGCCGGCGTCACGCTCGACTGGCCGCACTACGGGAACGAGGTACCGGTAACCATGACCTTCGACGCCCTGCACGCACTACGTGAGGCCGGACACCCGGTGGACCTCCTGGCGGTCGAGCAGCGCTCGGTCCTCTCGGGGCTCAGCGAACAGGAGGTCCAGGTCCTCAACTCCGTCAAGGAGCGGCTGGAAGCGGTCTCCGGTGAGGTGGAGGGACAGGACCTCAAGCTCCTGTGAACGGTGCCGCGCGGTGCGGCGGCTGCCGGGCCGCGGTGCCGGACGGGGCCCGGTTCTGCCCCGAGTGCGGCACACCGGTGGTCGCGGGCGCGCCGTCGTCGGACAGCCGCAGAATCGTCACGGCGGTCTTCATCGACCTCGTCGGCTCGACCGTGCTGGCCGAGACCCTGGACCCGGAGGCGCTGCGGCGCACGATGGACCGGTACTACCGCGCCTGCACCACGGCCGTCACCGAACACGGCGGTGTGGTGGAGAAGTTCATCGGCGACGCGGTGATGGCCGTCTTCGGGGCGTTCGTCACCCACGAGGACGACGCGCTGCACGCGGTCCGGGCGGCCTGCGCCGTCCGCGAGTCCGTGGCGGCCATCGCGACCGGTCCCGGGGTGCGGCTGGACATCCACTGCGGGATCGCCTCCGGAGAGGCCGTGGTGGCGGGGGTCCTCGGCGGCGCGGCCAGGGTGGTCGGGGACGTCGTGCACACCGCCGCCCGGCTCCAGTCGCACGCCGGGCCGCACGAGATCCTGATCGGTGAGGAGACGGCCGGGCTGGTCGGCGGACGGGTCCGCGTGGAGGCCGTCGCACCGCTGCGCGTGAAGGGCAAGCGCGAACCGGTCGCCGCCTGGCGGGCCCTCTCGTTGGTCGAGGGCACGGGCCAGGAGGATCTGGTGCCCCTCGTCGGGCGGGACGCCGATCTGGCCGCGCTGCTGCGCGAGTTCCAGGCGGTCCGCCGCGAGCGCCGCAGCCGCCCCGTCACGGTCACCGGCCCCGCGGGTATCGGGAAGTCCCGCCTGGTACGGGAGTTCCTGGCGAGGCACGGCGCGGAGGAGGCCGTCGTGCTGCGGGCCGGCTGCCAGGCGTACGGTGCCGGGCTCGCCCACCGCCCGCTGGCCGACGCGGTCTGGTCGCTGCCCGGCGGCTGGGAGCAGGCGCGGAGCGCGTTGGAGACGCTGGGCCCGAGCGCCGGCCGCGCCGTCACCGCACTCTCCGCGGCCCTGGGCATCCGCAGCGGGGACGGGCTCCCGGTGAGCGTCGAGGAGATCGGATGGGCGTTCCGGCGGCTGCTGGAGGCCCTGGGCCGCGGCGCCCCCGTGATCCTGGTCCTGGAGGACTTCCAGTGGGCACAGCCGACGCTCGCCGGGATGGTCGCCGATCTGTGCGAAGGAATACGGGACGCGGAGGTGCTGGTCGTCCGGGTGGCCAGGAACGAGGCGGCGGCACCGTCCGGCGGGGACCTCGTGCTGCATCTCGACCCGCTGCCCCGCGCCCACACCGAGCGGCTGGTGGGGCTGCTCGCGGACCGGGCGGAGGTCGCGGCGCAGGAGGCGGTCGCCACCGTCGACGAGCTGGCCCGGGTCGTCCGGGAGTGCGACGGCAATCCGCTCTTCGCCGAGCTGCTGCTGGAGAACCGGTCCGGCCCCCGGTCGGCGGACCAGGGCGTCCCCACATCGGTCCGGGTCCTGCTGACCGCATGGCTGGACCGGCTGCCGGCCACCGAACGGGCCGTGCTGGAACGGGCGGCCGGGGTCGGCGGGTCGTTCACGGCCGGAGACGTGCGCGCCCTCGCCGAGGACGAACCGGCCCTGGCCGGCCCGGCCCTGGACGACGCGCTGAACAGGCTCCTGCGCTCCCGGGTGCTCCACCTGTACGGACCGCCCGGCGCCTACCGGTTCACCCGCGCCCTGGCCCGGGACACCTTGTACGAGATGACCTCGAAGGCCCGGCGCGCGCACTGGCACACCGTGCTCGCCGACCGGCTCGACGGGCGGGCGCCGCGACCGGCCGCGGAGGGCGACCTCGCCCACCACCTGGAGTCCGCGTGCCGGCTGCTGTCCGAGGCGGACCCGGGCGATCCCGGGCTGCCCGCGCTGACCGGCCGCGCGGCCCGCGCCCTGGTGGCCACCGGCTACCGGGCCCTGCACCGCCGCGACCTGCCCGCCGCCGTCTCCCTGATGGAGCGCGGCCGCGATCTCACCCCGGACGGCGATCCCCAGCACCGGGTGCTGGCCGCCCGCATCACCGACGCGTACGCCGCGCTGGGCCGTTGGGAGAGCGCCCGGCGGGCCGTGGCGGAGGCGGAGCGCGGGAACGCGGGCGACGCCCCGACCCGGGACACCTGTGCCGTCCTGCGGCAGCTGATCGCCCTGCGCTCGGGCGGACCGGCGCCCGCCGGCGTTCCGTACGGGCCGGGTGACGAAGGCGCCGCGCCCGGTGCGGCGGACGACCTGAGTTGGTGCAGGCTGCATCAGCTGTCGTCGCTGCGGAGCTTCGCCGAGGGCCGGACCGGTGCGGCGGAGAGCGCCATGCGCGACGCGCTCACCCGGGCGCACGGGCTCGGCGACACCTACGAGGGCAACCGCATCCTGGCGTCCATCTGCGAGCTGACGCAGTGGTCGCCGACCCCGCTCGGCCAGGCCGTCGCGCTCTGCGAGGACCTGGTCCGGCGGTTCGACGGCGACCGGAGTCTGCTCGTGCCGGTCCTGCTGACCCGGGCACGGCACCTGGCCCTGTCGGACCGGCTGGACGCGGCTCGCGAGGACATCGCCCTGGTCCGCGTCCACTGCGACGACCTGGCGCTGGCCCTCGGCACCCTGGCGGCCGACCAGACGGCGGGGTTCGTGGAGTCCCTGGCCGGTGCGCACCCGGCGGCGGCCGGCCACTACACGGCGGCGGCGGACGGGCTCGCCGCGCTGGGGCAGACCCGGACCGCGGCCACCTTGCGGCTGTACGCGGCCCGCGAGCGGTTCCGCGCCGGGACCGACGGCCTCCTCGACGCGCCCGAACTCGCCGAGCCGCCCGCGGACCCGCCGGCGGAGGCGCGTACCCGGGCCGTCCGGCTGGCCCTGCGGGCACGGGTGCGGGCACGGGCCGGGGCGTACGGGGAGGCGGTCGGGGACGCCGAGCGCGCCACCGCCGCCGTGGACGGCACCGACGACCCGTGCCTCATCGGCGACGTGTGGTCCGAGGCGGCCCGGGTGCTGGACGCCGTGGGCGAACCGGTGCGTGCCCGGCGTGCGGCCGGGCGCGCGCTGGCCGCGCTGACGGCGAAGGAGGCCGTGCTCCCCGCCAGGACGGTACGGGCGTGGCTGGCCGAGCTGGAGGAGAAGCGATGAGCGATCCGCCCTGGAGACGGCCTCCGCGGGCCTACACCCCGGGCGTCCCGGCCTGGGGCGCGACCCGGGTCCAGACGGCGGAGGGGTTCTCGTCCGTCCCCATGGACTCGGTCTCACCCGAGTGGGCCTGGGGCGGCGCCGACGGTTCCGGGGTCCGGGTATGCGTCGTGGACAGCGGGGTCGAGGGCGGCCATCCGATGGTCGGCCCGGTCGACCTCGCCGTGACGGCCGTGCCGGACGAGGACGGCGAGGTGAGGATGGTGCCGTGCGAGGCCACCGACCGCGCCGGCCACGGCACCGCCTGCGCCGGGGTGATCCGGTCCGTCGCGCCGGGGGTGTCGCTCTCGTCCGTCCAGGTGCTGACGGACGGGAAGACCGGCAGCGGCCCGGCCCTCATCGCCGGTCTCGCGTGGGCCATCGAGCAGGACTTCGACGTCATCAACCTGAGTCTGGCGACGACCCGGCCGGCCCTGACCGCGCGGCTCCACGAGCTCGCCGACCGGGCCTACTTCCGCAGGTGCGTGCTCGTCGTCTCCGCGCACAACCGGCCGGTACCCAGCTATCCCTGGTCGTTCTCCTCGGTGGTCTCCGTCGCGAGCCACGACGAGGACGACCCGATGACGTACTACTACAACCCCTCGCCGCCCGTGGAGTTCCACGCGCGCGGTGTACGCGTGCCCGTGGCGTGGCCCGGTGGCGGCACCATCCGCTCGACCGGCAACAGCTTCGCCGCACCGCACATCTCGGGCCTGTGCGCGCTGATCCTCGGCAAGCACCCCTGGCTCACGCCGTTCCAGCTGAAGACGGTGCTGTTCCTCTGCGCCGGGAACACCACCGGTCGACTTGGAGGTGCGCATGACGAAACCCGTTGACGCCGCGACGCCCGTGGAGCGCCGCCTGCTGCAGTCCGTCGTGGAAGTCGCGCGCCACGCCTTCGGCGCGGCGGCCTCCTCGATCTTCCTCATCGATCCGGAGACCGGCGACCTGGTCTTCGAGGCCGTGGCCGGTGAGGGCGACGGCCAACTCGTGGGTACGCGCTTCCCGGCGGGTACCGGCATCGCGGGCTGGGTCGCCGCGTCGGGTCAGTCGATGCTCGTGGACGACCTGCGCGAGTCGCGGCACTTCTCGGGCGAGGCCGCCGCCTCCACCGGGTACGTGCCCGACAGCATCATGGCCGCTCCGCTGTTCGGCGACGACGAGTGCGTCGGCGTCCTGGAGGTACTGGACCGGGGGGCGGGCGGCGTACGGGAGATGGCCGACGTCGAACTGCTCGGGCTGCTCGCCGACCAGGCCGCGATCGGGCTGGAACTGCTCACCCGGCTGCGCGCCGCCGAGCCCAGCAACCGGTCCGACAAGGCGCTGCGGCTCCTGGAGATGGCGGAATCGCTGCTGGCCCCGACCCATGGCTGAGCGCTGCGTCCTGCTCCTCACCAGAAGCGGCGACGGGGAGGCCACCGAGGTGGCCGGCCTGCTCCGGCGGATCGGCGTACCGGTGCACCGGCTCGACGCGGACCGCCTGGCGGACGTCCGGGCGGTCCACGGACCGGACGGCGTACTGACCCTGGACGGGCACCGGTTCGCCCCGACGGTGACCTGGCTGCGCCACTTCTCGCCCCGGGCCGCGTCGCCGGCCGGGGCGGCCGGCGGGCGGATGGCGTACCGGGACGCCTGGGCCGCCCTGGCCCAGCAGCTGGCCCTGGCCTCCCCGGCCGCCATCGGCGCTGCCGACCCCGGGCAACTGGTGCAGCGGGACCGGGCGCGGGCGCTCGGCGTGCGCGTCCCGCGCGGACTGGTCACCACCGACCCGGCGGACGCGGCCGGGCTGCTCCCCGCCGAGCGGTACGTGCTCAAGGTCCTCGACCGGCACTACGTGGAGCCGGTGCCCGGCCGGCTCGCCTGGTACCTGCCGCGCGTCCTGGACCGCGACCGGCTCGCCGGTGTGCCGGGGCTCCCCCGCTCCACACCGGTGGTGCTCCAGGAGTACGTCGAACACGACGCGGAGTACCGGGTCTACCTCGCCGGGGACGAGCTGCACGCCTTCGAGGTGGCCAAGGAGCGTCCCGAGGACATCTGGACCCGACCCGGCGAGGTGCGCGTCCGGCGGGTCCGGCCGCCGGACGCCGTGGCCTCGGCGGCGCGCGCCCTGGCCGGGGACTGCGGCGCCGTCTACGGGGCGTTCGACTTCCTCTGGGCCGGGGAGGAGCCCGTGTTCCTGGAGATGAACGCCCACGGCGACTGGCACTGGTTCGAGCGTGAGGCCGGTGTCGACGTGGTGACCCGGGCCGTCGTACGGACCGTGCGGGACCTCCACCGGACCGCCGTCGGGGACGCCCGCCCGGCGGCCGTCAGCCTGCTCGCCTTCCTCGGCGCGGGGCGCGCGGGCTGAATCAGCCGCCCGGGGTGGGCAGCGCCCGCTCCGCCACCTCCAGCACCGCGCGCAGGGCGGCCGACGGATTGTCCGTCCGCCAGGCGAGTGCCGGCTGCCGTCGGATCGGCGGACCGGCCAGCGGGCGGTAGACCAGGCCGCTGAGCTGGATGTGCTGGACGGAGGTGACGGTCAGGGTCGCCCCGACTCCCGCGGCGACCAGCGCCAGGATGGTGTACGAGTCCGGCGCCTCCTGCACCACGCGCGGGGTGAACCCGGCCGCCTCGCACGCCTCGGTCATCGCGTCCCGCACGGTGGAGCCGGTGTTGGCGGGGAACGCGACGAACGGCTCCCCGGCCAGCGCGTCCAGCGGGATCTCGGGGCGGCCGGCGAGCGGATGGTCGAGGGGCAGCGCGCACACCAGCTCCTCCTGGTCGATCACCCGGCAGCTCACGCCCGGCCGCGTCACCGGGAGCCGGACGAACCCCAGGTCGAGCGAGCCGTCCGCGACCCGGGCGAGCGCCACGTCGGCGTAGGTCTGCCCGGTCATGACCAGCTCGATACCCGGGTGCGCGGCCCGCACCGCCCGGGTCAGCAGCGGCAGCGTCTCGTGGCTGGACGCGCCCGCGAAGCCGATGCGGACCCTTCCGTACGCGCCCTGTCCGGCCGCCCTCGCGGCCCGTACCGCCGTGTCCAGGTCGTCCAGCACGGTCCGCACCGGCTGGAGGAAGGACTCCCCCGCGCTGGTGAGCCGCACCGAGCGGGTGTTGCGTTCGAAGAGCTGGACGCCGAGCTCCCTCTCCAGGCGGCGGATCTGCTGGCTCAGCGGCGGCTGCGCCATCCGGAGCCGCTTGGCGGCGCGGCCGAAGTGCAGTTCCTCCGCCACGGCGAGGAACGCGGCAAGGTGGCGCAGCTCCATGCCGTCCCCTCCCCCGGGCCCGCCGGCGTCATTGATTGTTCCGGCGTCTCGGTCCGAGCCTAATTCGGTATTGGACGGCGATCAAAGCCGCTGAAAGCGTCGGCAGCGCGGGCATCCGGCCCGCCCCAGTGAGAGGACCGTGACCGCATGCGTATCAGGATCGTCGGCGCCGGAGCCATGGGCCGTGGCATCGCCCAGTGGGCGGCATCGGCCGGACACACCGTCGAGCTGTGCGACGTACGCGCCGAGGCGGTGGCGGACGCCGTCTCCTTTGTACGCTCCATGCTGGACCGGGCCGTGGCCAAGGGGCGGATGGCGGCGGCGGACGCGGAGTCGGCGGTGGCGCGGCTGGTCCCGCTGGACGATCCGTGGGCGGCGGGCCCCGACGTGGATCTGGTGATCGAGGCCGTACGCGAGGACCTGGCGACGAAGACCGAGGTCTTCGGCCGGCTGGAACAGGCGCTGCCCTCGTCCGCGGTGTTCGCCACCAACACCTCCTCGCTGTCGGTGACCCGGATCGCCGCCGCGCTGAAGGACCCGTCACGCCTCGCCGGGCTGCACTTCTTCAACCCGGTGCCGCTGATGCGGATCGTGGAGGTGGTGCCCGGCGCCGCGACCCGGCCGGAGATCCCGCCGCTGCTCGCCTCGCTCGTGGAGGGCTGCGGCCACCGCGCGGTGACGGTCGCGGACACCCCGGGCTTCCTGATCAACCACGCCGGGCGCGGCCTGGTGACGGAGGCGCTGGCGCTCCTTGAGGAGAACGTCGGGGAGCCGGCGGACATCGACCGGATCGCACGCGATGTGCTGGGGCTCCGGATGGGCCCGTTCGAGCTGATGGACCTCACCGGGCTCGATGTGACGGCCGCCGTCATCGACTCGATCTGGGAGGGCTTCCGTCACGAGGACCGGCTCCGCCCCTCCTTCCTCACCCCGAACCGGGTGGCGGCCGGGCTGCACGGCCGCAAGACCGGTCACGGCTGGTACGCGTACGGCCCCGAGGCCGCGGGCCCCGCGCCGGAGCCGCCGGTCACCGGGGACGCGGACCGCCCGGTGCACGTCTTCGCGCCGGACCCCGCGCGGGAGCCCGGGGCGGCCGCGCTCCGCGAGGCGCTGGCCTCGGCGGGCGCCGCCGTGGAGAGCGGGGAGCGGCCGTCGGACGCGGCGGTCGTCCTGGTCCCGGTCTGGGGCACCCCGGTCGCCTCGGCGGTCGCCGCGCACGGGCTGCCCGCTGGCCGCGCCTTCGGCGTCGACCCGCTGCCGGCGGCGGGGCGGCGACGGGTGCTCGCGGTGACCCCGGCGGCGGACGCGGCGGCGGGCCGGGACGCCCGTGCGGTGCTGGCCCGGGCGGCGGCCGGCGGGGAGCCGTTCGCGGTGTCGGTGGTCCGGGACACGGCGGGCTCGGTCGCGCAGCGGCTGCTGGCTTCCGTCGTGTCGGTCGCGGCGTCCATCGCGGAGCGCGCGCTCGCCGCCCCGGCCGACATCGACGTGGCCGTCACGGCGGGGCTCGGCTACCCGGTGGGCCCGCTGGCGTGGGGCGACCGGGTCGGCGCCGCCCGGATGCTGGAGCTGCACCGGGCGCTGTACGCGTCGACGGGCGACCCGCGCCACCGCCCGACCCGCTGGGTCACGGAGCGCGCGGCGCTGGGGCTGGCGCTGACGGACCCGGGGACGTCGCCTGGGGACGTGCTCGGGGCGTGACCGATTCGTACAAGACGGGGGGCCGGGGCCCTGCCTACGGTCGGTGCATGACGCCACGACTCGACGCGGTCTCCCTCACCACCGCCGACCTGCCCGCATCCCTCGCCTTCTACCGCCGGCTGGGGCTCGACATCCCGACCGGCGCGGAATCCGCGCCCCATGTGGAGGTGGTCCTGCCGGGCGGCGGGCGGCTGCTGTGGGACACCGAGGACGTCGTCCGCTCCTTCGATCCCGACTGGGCGCCGCCGCCGTCCGGCGGGGACCGGCTCGGGCTCGCCTTCCTCTGCGACAGCCCGGCCGAGGTCGACGCGGACCTGACCGGTGCCGGCCACCGGGGCCACCTGAAGCCGTGGGACGCGGTGTGGGGGCAGCGGTACGCCGTCGTCCTCGACCCGGACGGCTGCGCGGTCTCGTTGTTCGCGCCGGCTGACGCCTAGGAGGTGTTTCGGAAGTCCCGCCTGTCCGGCCGGGCGGACGGCGCTACTTGCGAAACACGCCTTAGGCGCGGCGGCCGAAGTACGCGGTGAGCGTCGTGCCGGCCAGGTCGCGCATGTCCCGCGCCAGATGGGCCTGGTCGGCGCAGCCCGCCGCGAGCGCCGCGTCGGCGTAGGGCAGCCCGGAGCGTACGAGGGCCAGGGCCCTCTGGAGGCGGAGGATCCGGGCCAGGGTCTTGGGCCCGTAGCCGAAGGCGGCCAGCGAGCGGCGGTGCAGCTGGCGGGGCCCGAGCCCGGCGCTCCGGGCGGCCTCCGCGACGCTGCCGCCCGCCTCCAGGCACGCGGCGACCGCGCGCATCACCGGGTCCGGGGGCTCGGTCCGCGCCGCCCGGCCCAGGGCGATGTCCTCCAGGGCGGCGGCCTGGTCGGCCGCTTCGGCGAGGCGTTCGGTCAGGCGGCGGACCGGGGCGCCGGGCCACAGCGCCGCGAGCGGGACCCGGAGGTCGCGCAGTTCGTCGGCGGGGACGCCGAGCAGGGCGGGGGCGGTGCCCGGGGCGAAGCGGATTCCGGCCCAGCTGCCGCCGGTTCCGGTGGACGGAGCGGTGCGGGTGTCGGGCCCGGCGACGAGCAGGCGGTCCCCGTTCCACAGCAGGTCCATGCAGCCGTCAGGCAGCACCGGGTGGTCCGTGCCCGGCTCCACGGTCAGGGTCCACACCTTCGCGCCGTCCAGCCGCGATGCGCGCTCTACATAGCTGTCGCCCATGCCGCTAGTGTCGTCGACGGACACGGCAGCGTACGTACTCGGCTACGGGGGCGGTCATGGCGGCACTGATGGAGTTCACCACGGACAACGGGGCGACGGTGACCGTGGAGGTCGACCGTCACGCGCCCGGCGCGCAACTGGTGTCGCGGGACGGGCAGCACGCCCTGGCGCGCGCGGGGCGCACGTTCGACAGCGCGCTGGAGGGCATCCGGTCGGCGGCCGAGTCGGCGCTCGCCGTGTTCCGGGACGGGCGGCTGCAGCCGGACGGGGTGGAGCTGGAGTTCGGCGTGAAGATCACCTCGGAGGCGGGCGCGGTGATCGCGAAGAGCGCGCTGGAGGGGCACCTCACGGTGAAGCTGTCCTGGTCGCCGGGATCGCAGAGCACGACGGCCGCCGGCTGAGCGCTCACTCGTCGTACGGGTTGGACCGGTCCGCGTCCTTCTCGCGGCCGGGCTTCTGGAGCCGGGACTTCACGTCGTCCGGCGGCAGGAAGCGCGACCAGCGCTCGGGGAACTCGGAGGGCATGTACGGGCTGTCGCCCTCGTCGCCGTCGTCCTCGTCGTCGTCCTCGTCGGCCGGCGGGCCGCCGTGCCAGCTCTCCGCCTGGGTGCGGGCCACGAACTCGGCGGCCTGGGCGGCGCGCACCCGGTCGTTGGCGGCGCGGGCGGCGGCCGTCGCCACCGAGGGCCAGACCCGGTCGATGGCCGCGTTGACGGCGGCGCCCACCAGCACCGCGAACGCGGAGACGCCGATCCACAGGAGCACCGCGATGGGGGCGGCCAGCGATCCGTAGATCGTGGGGCCCTCGACCGTACTGGTCAGGTAGATCCGGAGCAGGAAGCTGCCGAGCACCCACATCGCCAGGGCGACCAGGGCGCCCGGCATGTCCTCGATCCACGGCGAACGGACCGGCACGGACACGTGGTAGAGGGTGGTGAGGAAGGCGACCGAGAGCACGATCACCAGCGGCCAGTACAGGACGCTTATGACTTCGGTGCCCCACGGTATGAGCTCCACGACCCGGTCCGGGCCGACCACGAGCAGCGGCAGCACGACCGCCCCGAGCAGCAGCGCCACCACGTACAGCAGGAAGGCGAGCATCCGGGTCTTGACGATGCCGCGCTGGCCGTCGAGCCCGTACATGACGGTGATCGTGTCGATGAAGACGTTGACCGCGCGGGAGCCGGACCACAGGGCGATCGCGAAGCCGATGGAGATGACGTCGGGCCGGGCGCCGGTCGTGACGTCGGCCAGGAGCGGCTTGGCGAAGTCGTTGACGCCGCGCTCGGAGAGCATGGTGTGGGCCGCGCTGAGGATGTTGCGCTCGATGGACGCGACCGTCGCGGTGCTGGTCCACTCGTCCACGTAACCGAGCAGGCCGATCAGGCCGAGGAGCAGCGGGGGCAGGGACAGCAGGGTGAAGAACGCGGCCTCGGCCGCGAGTCCCAGGATGCGGTACTCCATGCACGAGTTGACCGTGTCCTTGAGCAGCTGCCAGGCGAGCTGCCGCTTGGAGACATTGCGGTAGAGCACTCGGGCCCGGTGGAGCCGGCCCGGTGGCCGCTCGGGTGTTTCGTCTGCTGCCTGCACGTCCTTACCGTATCGGCATGGCGACCAGCACCCACACCGTGTCCAACCAGCCCCCTCCCCTGCTCGGCTATGACGTCTTCGGCGCGGACCGGGCGCTCGGCGAGGCCGTGGAACGTCATCTTCCGCCCGAGGTCCTGGACGAGGCCCGCGACGGGCTCACCGCGCTCGGCCGGTCGGCCGGTTCCGCGCAGGCCGCCTCCTGGGGCACCGAGGCGAACGCGTACCCGCCGAGGCTGCGCACCCACGACCGCTACGGGCACCGCGTCGACGAGGTCGACTTCCACCCGGCCTGGCACCGGCTGCTCGGGCACGCCGTGGGCGCGGGTCTGACCGATGCCTGGGACCGCCCGGGCGGGCATGTCCGCCGGGCGGCGGGCTTCCTGGTGTGGACGCAGGCGGAGGCGGGGCACGGCTGCCCGCTCTCCATGACGCACGCGGCGGTGCCGGCCCTGCGCACCGAGCCGGAGGCGGCCGCCGAGTGGGAGCCGCTGCTGACCTCGCGGGTGTACGAGGAGGGGCTGCGGCCGCCCGGGCGGAAGGCGGGGGCGCTGCTCGGGATGGGCATGACGGAGAAGCAGGGCGGCTCGGACGTACGGGCGAACTCCACGCGCGCCGAGCCGCTGTCCGGGGACGGCGGGTACGTGCTGACCGGGCACAAGTGGTTCTGCTCGGCGCCGATGTCCGACGGCTTCCTGGTCCTCGCACAGGCGCCGGACGGTCTCACCTGCTTCCTGCTGCCCCGGGTGCTGCCGGACGGCACCCGCAACCCGTTCGCGATCCAGCGGCTCAAGGACAAGCTGGGCAACCGGTCCAACGCGTCGGCGGAGGTCGAGTTCGACGGGACGTGGGCGCGGCGGATCGGCGAGGAGGGGCAGGGCGTCCGCACGATCATGGGCATGGTGGCGGCGACCCGGCTGGACTGTGTGACCGGTTCGGCGGCGCTGATGCGGCAGGCGGTGGCGCAGGCGGTCCACCACACGACGCACCGGTCCGCGTTCGGCGGCCCGCTCGTGGACAAGCCGCTGATGCGCAACGTGCTGGCCGATCTGGCGGTGGAGTCGGAGGCGGCGACCGTGCTGGCGATGCGGCTCGCGGCGGCGTACGACGACGGCGGCGAGAGCGAGTCGGCGTTCCTGCGGATCGCGGTGCCGGCGGCGAAGTACTGGGTGACCAAGCGGTGCACGCCGCTGGTGGGCGAGGCGCTGGAGTGCCTGGGCGGCAACGGCTACGTGGAGGAGTCGGGGATGCCCCGGCTGCTGCGGGAGGCGCCGCTCAACTCCGTCTGGGAGGGGTCCGGGAACGTCCAGGCGCTGGACGTGCTGCGGGTGCTGCGGCGCGAACCGCTCGCGCTGAACGCGTTCCTCCAGGAGGTCGGGCGGGCCCGGGGCGCGGATCACCGGCTGGACGCGGCGATCAGGGACATGCTGACGGAGCTGGCCGATCTGGCGGGGATCGAGGCGCGGGCGCGCCGGGTGGTGGAGCGGATCGCGCTCGTGCTCCAGGGCTCGCTGCTGGTGCGCTGGGCGCCGCCCGAGGTGGCGGACGCCTTCTGCGCTTCGCGCCTGGGCGGGGACGGGGGCGCGGCGTTCGGGACCCTTCCGCACACCCTGGATCTGGCGTCGGTCGTGGCCCGGGCCCGGCCGGTGGAGGGCTGACCGGGACAGCGACGGGGGGTGGTGCTGCGCCGACACGGCACCACCCCCCATGCTGTACACACCGCACGTGAGGGCCGGGGCCCCGCGGTGCGGTGTGCCGCCACTCTTGTACGGTCCGGGGACCCTCGCCAGAGTTGCAGAGGGTTGCAACCATTGTGTGGAGTTGCGGTATCGCGGCCCGGCCGGCGGCAGGATGGGGGCGCGGCCCGCGCACCGGGCCGGCACTGGGTGAGGGGGAACCGGCGTGGAGACGACTTCGGCCGAGGCGATGCGGCCGGCCGTTCAGGAGAGCGCGCAGGCCAGGCGTCTGGTGCACCGGTCCCGTGAGGCGCGGATGGCGGGCGACCGCATGCCCGCCGTGCCCCGGGCGGAGATCGGCGCCTCCTGGGACCGGGTGCTGCGCAGCGGCCTCGATCCCGAGCAGCCGACGCACAGCAGACTGCTGGAGGCGGACGAGATCGAGCACCGGCGCCGCAGTTCGGTGCTGGGCGAGGTGATGCCGCTGCTCAGCGACGGGCTGACGAGCATCGCGGACGCCTCGCAGCAGATCATGGTCGTCACCGATGTGGAGGGCCGGGTGCTGTGGCGCGAGGGCAACACGGGGGTGCTGCGCCGGGCCGACGGCATCTGCCTCGCGGAGGGCGCGGCGTGGTCCGAGGAGATCACCGGCACCAACGCGATCGGTACGGCGCTCGCGGCCCGCGCCCCGGTGCAGGTGCACTCGGCGGAGCACTTCGTGCGCAGTCTGCACGGCTGGACGTGCGCGGCGGCCCCGGTGCGCGATCCCCGGGACGGCCGGCTGATGGGCATCGTGGACATCAGCGGGCCCGCCTCCACGTTCCACCCGACGACGCTGGCCCTGGTGCGTTCGGTGGCCCGGCTGGCGGAGAGCGAGATCCGGGTGCGCCATCTGGAGGCGGTGGACCGGCTGCGGGCGGTGGCCGCCCCGGTCCTGAGCCGGATCGGCGGCCGGGCGCTGGCGGTGGACGGCCACGGCTGGACGGCGGCGGTGACGGGGATGCCCCCGGTGGACCGGCTGCCGCTGCCGAAGTCGCTGGGGCCGGGCCGGGTGTGGCTGCCGTCGCTGGGGATGTGCCGGGTGGAGCCGCTGCCGGGCGGCTGGCTGGTCCAGGTCGCGGACGGGGCGATGGACAGCCCGCCGCGCCGGGTGGTCCTCGATCTGAGCCGGCCGCGCGCGCTCGCGGTGAACGTGGTGAGCCCGGTGGGCACCTGGACCCAGCGGCTCTCCCCGCGCCACGCCGAGCTGCTGTACGCGCTGGCGCTGCACCGCGAGGGGCGTACGGCCTCCGAGCTGGCGCACGACCTGTTCGGCGACGCGACCAGGACGGTGACGGTCCGGGCGGAGATATCGCGGCTGCGGCGCCATCTGGCCGAGGTGCTGGCGCACCGCCCGTACCGGTTCGGCGAGGGCGTGGAGGTGGAGGTGGTCCACCCGGAGCACCCGGCCGATCTGCTGCCCCGCTCGCAGGCCCCGGTGGTGGAGGCGGCGCGGGATGCGCGGGAGGAGCGCGCAGGGAAGGCGCCGGAGGCCCCGTGACCAGGGCCGGGTGGGGCGCGGAGGCCGGGGCATGGTTGTCTGGCAGCCATGAGCGACCCCGTACGTCCTGATCCACCGGCCCGCGAAGAGGTGACCGTCTGGTCCCTGGAGCAGACCTCCCCCGACGATCTGCGGCCGTCCGCCGTACCGGACGCGGGGGTCCGGATCGTGCGGTCCGAGGTTCCGCTGCCCGAGTTCAGCCGCTTCCTGTACACGGCGGTCGGCGGTGACATCCGGTGGACGGACCGCCTGGGCATGACGTACGCGCAGTGGCGGGAGGCCCTGGAGCGGCCGGGCGCGGAGACCTGGGTGGCGTACGCGAACGGCACGCCCGCGGGCTACATCGAGCTGGATCCGCAGGACGACGGCGTGGTCGAGATCATGTACTTCGGGCTGATCCCGGCCTTCCGGGGGCGGCGGATCGGCGGACATCTGCTGTCGTACGGCACCGCCCGCGCCTGGGACCTCGCCGAGCGGTGGCCGGAGCGGCCGGCGACGAAGCGGGTGTGGCTGCACACCTGCTCCAAGGACGGTCCGCACGCGATGGACAACTACCTGAGGCGCGGCTTCCGCCTGTTCGACACGCGGACGGAGCTGGAGGAGCCGGTGGACACCCCCGGCCCGTGGCCGGGCTCCGGCCGCTGAGCCGCGTCCCACGCACCCCCGCACCTGATTCCGTAGCAATTCCCCTTGCTTGTCCGGTTTTACGCTTCACCTCGGCGCCCGCCACGCACGTGACGGGCGCCACATTGTCTCATCAAGCGGGACCACGCCGTCCACATCATGGATAGTGGTGGACTGCCGCGAGATCCCCATGACACGCTTCCGTCATGTCCGGAACTGGAATTGCCTTGGTGAGTCGACGCCACGTCGACCTCGGCCGCATGTCCAGCGCCATCTGTCCGGCGGGCTGAGAGTCCCAGCACCGCCGAGATCCCCTTGCTTCAGTTCAGCCCTGCGCACCGCCGCGCTTCACGCGAGTGTGCAGTTCAGAGCCGCCCTCCCGCAGTCCCGAAGGACGTACTGTCATGGCCGCAACCCCGGAAACGCCTGCGCCCGCCGCGCCCCGCCGCAAGGTGGGCCGCCACCGCGGCGAAGGCCAGTGGGCCCTGGGGCACTACACCCCGCTCAACGGCAATGAGCAGTTCAAGAAGGACGACGACAGTCTCAATGTGCGGACACGCATTGAGACGATCTACTCCAAGCGCGGATTCGACTCGATCGACCCCAACGACCTGCGGGGACGCATGCGTTGGTGGGGGCTCTACACCCAGCGCAAGGCCGGCATCGACGGCGGCAAGACCGCGGTGCTGGAGCCGGAGGAGCTGGAGGACAAGTACTTCATGATGCGGGTCCGCATCGACGGCGGGAAGCTGACGACTCAGCAGCTGCGCGCCATCGGCGAGATCTCGCAGGAGTACGCGCGGGGCAGCGCGGACATCACCGACCGGCAGAACGTCCAGATGCACTGGATCCGCATCGAGGACGTCCCGGCGATCTGGCAGAAGCTGGAGGCCGTCGGGCTCTCCACCACCGAGGCGTGCGGCGACTGCCCCCGTACGATGATCGGCTCCCCGGTGGCGGGCATCGCCGCCGACGAGATCATCGACGGCACACCGGCGCTGGAGGAGATCCACGCCCGGTACATCGGCAGCCCCGAATTCTCCAACCTGCCCCGCAAGTTCAAGACCGCGATCTCCGGGTCCCCGGTCCAGGACGTCGTCCACGAGATCAACGACATCGCCTTCGTGGGCGTCGAACACCCCGAGCACGGACCGGGCTTCGACCTCTGGGTCGGCGGCGGCCTGTCCACCAACCCCCGGCTCGCCGAACGCCTCGGCGCCTGGGTGCCGCTGGACGAGGTCGCGGACGTCTGGGCCGGAGTGGTCGGCATCTTCCGCGACTACGGCTACCGCCGGCTGCGCAACCGGGCCCGGCTGAAGTTCCTGGTCGCCGACTGGGGCACGGCCAAGTTCCGCCAGGTCCTGGAGGACGAGTACCTGAAGCGCCCGCTGCTCGACGGCCCCGCCCCGGCGGAGCCCAGCAGCCGGTGGCGCGACCACATCGGCGTCCACCAGCAGCAGGACGGCCGCTTCTACGTCGGCTTCGCCCCCCGGGTCGGCCGGGTCGACGGCTCGACCCTCGCCAAGATCGCCGAACTGGCCGAGGAGCACGGCTCCGGCCGGGTCCGGACCACCGTCGAGCAGAAGATGATCATCCTCGACGTCGAGCAGGACCGGGTCGAGTCGCTGTCCGCCGGGCTGGAATCGCTCGGCTTCCAGGTGAAACCGTCCACCTTCCGGCGCGGCACGATGGCCTGCACCGGCATCGAGTACTGCAAGCTCGCGATCGTGGAGACGAAGGCGCGCGGCGCCTCCCTCATCGAGGAACTGGAGCGCAGGCTCCCCGACTTCGACGAGCCCCTGACCATCAACATCAACGGCTGCCCCAACGCCTGCGCCCGCATCCAGACCGCGGACATCGGACTCAAGGGCCAGCTCGTGCTGGACGAGAACGGCGACCAGGTGGAGGGCTACCAGGTCCACCTGGGCGGCGCTCTCGGCCTGGACGCGGGCTTCGGCCGCAAGGTGCGGGGCCTGAAGGTCACTTCGGAGGAGCTGCCGGACTACGTCGAGCGGGTCATCGGCCGCTATCTGGAGGAGCGCGAGGCCGACGAGCGCTTCGCCACCTGGGCGGCCCGCGCCAGTGCGGAGTCGCTGTCATGAGCGAGCGCGCCGCCCCGTTCCACTGCCCGTACTGCGGCGACGAGGACCTGCGCCCGCACGAGGCCGGGCACGGGGCGTGGGAATGCGCCTCCTGCAATCGTGCGTTCCAGCTGAAGTTCCTGGGCCTGCTGAGCCGGGGACTGACGCCCAACACTGTTGGAGGGGACGGGATATGACGGTCACTCATCACATTGACACGCTCACCGACGAGGAGCTGCGGGAGCTCGCCGAGCGGGCCGGACGCGAGCTGGAGGACGCCTCCGCGCTCGACATCCTCAGGTGGGCCGCGGACACCTTCGGCCCCCGGTTCTGCGTCACCTCCTCGATGGAGGACGCGGTCGTCGCCCACCTCGCCTCCCGGGTGATGCCCGGCGTGGACGTGGTGTTCCTCGACACCGGCTACCACTTCGAGGAGACCATCGGCACCCGGGACGCGGTCGACGCCGTGATGGACGTCAACGTCATCACGCTGACCCCGCGCCGGACGGTCGCCGAGCAGGACGCCGAGTACGGGCCGAAGCTGCACGACCGCGACCCCGACCTCTGCTGCAAGCTCCGCAAGGTCAAGCCCCTGGAAGAGGGCCTGACCGCCTACGCGGCCTGGGCGACCGGGCTGCGCCGCGACGAGTCCCCGACCCGGGCGAACACCCCGGTCGTCGGCTGGGACGAGAAGCGCCGGAAGGTGAAGGTCTCGCCGATCGCCCGCTGGACCCAGGACGACGTGGACGCCTACGTCGCCGAGCACGGGGTGCTCACCAACCCGCTGCTGACGGACGGTTACGCCTCCGTGGGCTGCGCGCCCTGCACCCGCCGGGTGCTGGAGGGCGAGGACGCGCGGGCCGGCCGCTGGGCCGGGCGGGGCAAGACCGAGTGCGGGCTGCACGGCTGATGACGACTGATCAGGAGACTTCGATGAGCGTGACGGAGACGGGGGCCACCGTCTGGCTGACCGGTCTGCCGAGCGCCGGCAAGACCACCATCGCCTATGAACTCGCCGGGCGGCTGCGCGCCGAGGGGCACCGCGTGGAGGTGCTCGACGGCGACGAGATCCGCGAGTTCCTCTCGGCGGGCCTCGGCTTCTCGCGCGAGGACCGGCACACCAACGTGCAGCGGATCGGCTTCGTCGCCGAACTGCTGGCGGCGAACGGCGTCAAGGTGCTGGTCCCGGTCATCGCCCCGTACGCGGACAGCCGGGACGCCGTCCGCAAGCGGCACCAGGCCGAGGGCACCGCGTATCTGGAGGTGCACGTCGCCACTCCGGTCGAGGTGTGCTCGGAGCGCGATGTGAAGGGTCTTTACGCCAAGCAGGCGGCGGGCGAGATCAGTGGGCTCACCGGGGTGGACGACCCCTACGAGGCGCCCGAGTCACCCGATCTGCGGATCGAGTCGCACCGCCAGACCGTGCAGGAGTCCGCGGCGGAGCTGTACGCGCTGCTGAGCGAGAGGGGTGCGGCGTGACGACCGTCGCGACTGTGCAAGAGGGCACCGACCATCCGTACGCGCTGAGCCACCTGGACTCGCTGGAGTCCGAGGCGGTGCACATCTTCCGCGAGGTGGCCGGCGAGTTCGAGCGCCCGGTGATCCTGTTCTCGGGCGGCAAGGACTCGATCCTGATGCTGCACCTGGCGCTCAAGGCGTTCGCGCCGGCGCCGGTGCCGTTCGCCCTGCTGCACGTGGACACCGGGCACAACTTCCCCGAGGTCCTGGCGTACCGCGACCGCGTGGTCGCCGAGCACGGGCTGCGGCTGCACATCGCCTCCGTGCAGGAGTACATCGACGCCGGCAAGCTCCGCGAGCGCCCCGACGGCACCCGCAACCCGCTCCAGACCGTGCCGCTGACCGAGGCCATCCAGCAGCACCGCTTCGACGCGGTGTTCGGCGGCGGGCGGCGCGACGAGGAGAAGGCGCGCGCCAAGGAGCGGGTCTTCTCACTGCGCGACGAGTTCTCCCAGTGGGACCCGCGCCGCCAGCGCCCCGAGCTCTGGCAGCTGTACAACGGCCGGCACGCGCCCGGCGAGCACGTCCGGGTCTTCCCGATCTCCAACTGGACCGAGCTGGACGTCTGGCAGTACATCCAGCGCGAGGGCATCGAGCTCCCGTCGATCTACTTCGCCCACGAGCGCGAGGTGTTCAACCGCTCCGGCATGTGGCTGACCGCGGGCGACTGGGGCGGGCCCAAGGAGCACGAGGAGACCGAGACCCGGCAGGTGCGCTACCGCACGGTCGGCGACATGTCCTGCACCGGCGCCGTCGACTCCGACGCCACCACGCTGGACGCCGTGATCACCGAGATCGCCGCCTCCCGGCTCACCGAACGGGGCGCCACCCGCGCCGACGACAAGATGTCCGAGGCCGCGATGGAAGACCGCAAGCGCGAGGGGTACTTCTAAATGACCACCACAGCTGAGCAGTTGAGCGCCACCACCCTGCTGCGCTTCGCCACCGCCGGGTCCGTCGACGACGGCAAGTCCACCCTCGTGGGCCGCCTGCTGCACGACTCCAAGTCGGTCCTCACCGACCAGCTGGAGGCCGTCGAGCACGCCTCGCGCAACCGGGGCCAGGAGGCGCCGGACCTGGCGCTGCTCACCGACGGGCTGCGCGCCGAGCGCGAGCAGGGCATCACCATCGACGTCGCCTACCGCTACTTCGCGACGCCCCGGCGCCGGTTCATCCTCGCGGACACCCCGGGCCATGTGCAGTACACCCGGAACATGGTCACCGGCGCCTCCACGGCCGAGCTGGCCGTGGTCCTGGTCGACGCCCGCAACGGGGTGGTCGAGCAGACCCGCCGGCACGCGGCCGTCGCCGCCCTGCTGCGCGTCCCGCATGTCGTCCTGGCCGTCAACAAGATGGACCTGGTGGACTACGCGGAGCCGGTGTTCGCCGCGATAGCCGAGGAGTTCACCGCGTACGCGGCCTCCCTCGGGGTCCCCGACATCACCGCGATCCCGATCTCCGCGCTGGCCGGCGACAACGTCGTCGAGCCGTCCGCGCACATGGACTGGTACGGCGGCCCGACGGTCCTGGAGCACCTGGAGACGGTCCCGGTCAGCCATGACCTGACCGGCTGCCACGCCCGCTTCCCGGTCCAGTACGTCATCCGGCCGCAGACCGCGGAGCACCCCGACTACCGGGGCTACGCGGGCCAGATCGCCGCCGGGGCGTTCCGGGTCGGCGAGTCCGTGACCGTGCTGCCCTCGGGCCGCACCTCCACGATCGAGGGCATCGACCTGCTCGGGGACCCGGTGGACATCGCCTGGGCCCCCCAGTCGGTGACCCTGCGCCTGACGGACGACATCGACGTCTCGCGCGGCGACCTCATCGCGCCGGTGGACGACGCGCCGGCCGTCACCCAGGACGTCGAGGCGACCGTCTGCCACGTCGCGGACGAACCGCTCACCGTGGGCCGGCGGGTGCTGCTCAAGCACACCACGCGCACGGTGAAGGCCATCGTCAAGGACATCCCCTCGCGGCTGACCCTGGACGACCTCTCGCAGCACCCGGCCCCGGGCAAGCTGGTCGCCAACGACATCGGCCGGGTCGTGGTCCGGACCGCCGAGCCGCTGGCGCTCGACGCGTACGCCGACTCGCGCCGTACCGGTTCGTTCCTGTTGATCGACCCGGCGGACGGCACCACCCTCTCGGCGGGCATGGCGGGCGCCTCGTTCGCCTCCGCCGATGAGCCGCCGGTCGCGGACGACGACGCGGAGTGGGACTTCTGATGGGCATCGACGTCTTCTCGACCTTCGCAAAGGAGGGCGGCCGCGTCGGCAGCGGCGCCCTGGGCAGCGGCCAGGGCGGAGTCGGGCGATGTGCGCGATGACGTACGCGCACTGCCTGCGCGCCCGGACGCACCGCACGCACCGCACGCACCGACGAAGACCTGCCGACTTCCCGGCCGCGCCCCCGCACATACGAGGGGCGTGAGCTCCGGGCCTCCGAGAGGAACACCTCCCGTGCCTGCCCCCCGTATGACGTCGCGCCGCGGCATCGCCGCCGTCGCCGCCCTGCCCCTGCTGGCCGTGGCCCTCACCGCCTGCGGCTACGGCTCGCAGGCGGCGGACGACGACAAGAAGGTGAACGCCGCACACGGCAAGAAGCTCTCCGTGGACACCGTGCGCATCGGGTACTTCCCGAACCTCACGCACGCCACCGCGCTCGTGGGCGACCAGGAGGGTCTGTTCCAGAAGGAGCTGGGCGGCACCCAGCTCAAGACCGCCACCTTCAACGCCGGGCCGTCCGAGATCGAGGCGCTGAACGCCGACTCGATCGACATCGGCTTCATCGGCCCGTCGCCGTCCATCAACGGCTACACCAAGTCCAAGGGCCAGAACCTGCGGATCATCGGCGGCTCCGCGTCCGGCGGCGTCAAACTCGTCGTGAACCCGGAGAAGATCAAGACCCTGGACGACCTCAAGGGCAAGAGGATCGCGACCCCGCAGCTCGGCAACACGCAGGACGTCGCGTTCCTCAACTGGATCTCCGAGAAGGGCTGGAAGGTCGACGCCCAGAGCGGCAAGGGCGACGTCTCCGTCGTCCGCACCGACAACAAGGTGACGCCCGACGCCTACCGCTCCGGTTCCATCGACGGTGCCTGGGTCCCCGAGCCGACCGCCTCCAAGCTGGTCGCCGAGGGTGCGAAGGAACTGCTGGACGAGTCGACGCTGTGGCCGGACGACAAGTTCGTGATCACCAACATCATCGTGTCGCAGAAGTTCCTGAAGGAGCACCCGGACGTCGTCGAGGCGGTCCTGCGCGGCTCGGTGAAGACCAACGCCTGGATCAACGCCAACCCGGACAAGGCGAAGGACGCCGCCAACGCCGCGCTGAAGAAGCTCACCGGCAAGGCACTGCCGGCCGAGGTCATCGACCCCGCCTGGAAGTCGATCCAGATCACCGACGACCCGCTGGCCGCGACGCTCGACGCGCAGGCCCGGCACGCGGTCAAGGCCGGTCTGCTGGAGAAGCCCGACCTCAAGGGCATCTACGACCTGAAGCCGCTCAACAAGATCCTCCAGGCCGCGGGCGAGCCCGCGGCCGACGACGCCGGCCTCGGCGTCAAGTAACCAGCCGCCCGAAGACTCCCAGGAGGTGACGACCATGGCGAACACCCTCACCAAGGCCGAGGACCGTGTCTCGGTCGGGCACGCCGCTCGCATCGCGCATGTCTCGAAGTCCTTCGCCGGGCCCGCGGGAACGCAGCTGGTCCTGGACGACATCAGTCTCGATGTCGCCCCGGGCGAGTTCGTCACCCTCCTGGGAGCCTCCGGGTGCGGCAAGTCGACGCTGCTCAATCTGGTGGCCGGGCTCGACCGGCCGACCGAGGGCAGCATCGAGACCCCCGGCGGCCGGCCCGCGCTGATGTTCCAGGAGCACGCCCTGTTCCCGTGGCTGACCGCGGGCAAGAACATCGAACTGGCCCTGCGCCTGCGCGGGGTGCCGAAGTCGCAGCGCCGGGCCGAGGCCGAACGGCTGCTGGAGCTGGTCCGGCTGGGCGGGGCGTACGGGAAGCGGGTGCACGAGCTGTCCGGGGGCATGCGGCAGCGCGTGGCGATGGCCCGCGCGCTCGCCCAGGACAGCCAACTGCTGCTGATGGACGAGCCGTTCGCGGCGCTCGACGCCATCACCCGCGATGTACTGCACGACGAGCTGACCCGGATCTGGCGCGAGACGAACGTCTCGGTCCTCTTCGTCACACACAACGTGCGCGAGGCCGTGCGCCTCGCCGAGCGCGTGGTGCTGCTCTCGTCCCGCCCCGGCCGGATCGCCCGTGAGTGGACGGTCGACATCGAGCAGCCGCGCCGTATCGAGGACACCGCCGTCGCGGAGCTGTCCGTCGAGATCACCGAACAACTGCGTGGGGAGATCCGCCGTCATGGCCAGCACTGACATCAAGTCGGACGAGGCGGGGTCCGGCAGGGGCGGGAAGCCGGACGACCTGGCCGGCCTCGAAGCCGGTCTGGACGCCCTGGACGCGGTGCAGGTGCAGCGCACCCCGGTGCGCGAGGTCCTGCTGCGCAAGGTCCTGCCCCCGCTCATCGCGGTGGCCCTGGTCCTGGTCGTCTGGCAGCTGCTCGTCCAGGGCCAGGTGACCGAGGACTACAAGCTGCCCGCGCCGTCCGCCGTCTGGGACAGCGCCCGCGACATGTGGCTCCAGGGCACCCTCCTGGAGGTGGTGTGGACCAGCATCTCGCGGGGTCTGCTCGGCTTCCTGCTGTCGGTGGCGATCGGTACGCCGCTGGGGCTGCTGGTGGCCCGGGTGAAGTTCGTCCGGGCCGCGATCGGCCCGATCCTGTCCGGGCTCCAGTCCCTGCCCTCGGTGGCCTGGGTGGCGCCGGCGGTGATCTGGCTCGGGCTGAACGACTCGATGATGTTCGCGGTCATCCTGCTCGGCGCGGTGCCGTCGGTCGCCAACGGGCTGGTCTCGGGCGTCGACCAGGTGCCCCCGCTCTTCCTGCGGGCGGGTCGCACCCTGGGCGCGACCGGGCTGCGCGGCACCTGGCTGATCGTGATGCCGGCGGCCCTGCCGGGCTATCTGGCGGGCCTCAAGCAGGGCTGGGCGTTCTCCTGGCGTTCGCTGATGGCCGCCGAGATCATCGCCTCGTCCCCGGACCTCGGGCTCGGGCTCGGCCAGTTGCTGGAGAACGGCCGCAACAACGCGGACATGCCGGGGATCTTCCTCGCCATCCTCCTGATCCTGTTCGTCGGCATCGCCATCGACCTGCTCATCTTCAGTCCGCTGGAGCGGTGGGTGCTGCGCAGCCGCGGTCTCCTCGTCAAGAACTGAGCCGCCATGTCCTCTCCGGTCCTCCTCGTCATCGCCCACGGCAGTCGCGACCCGCGGCACGCCGCGACCGTGCACGCCCTGACGGCACGGGTACGGGGGCTGCGCCCCGGGCTGCGCGTGGAGACGGGGTTCCTGGACTTCAACGCGCCCTCGGTGCCGAGGCTCCTGGAGCGGCTGGCCGCCGAGGGGGCGCCGGAGGTGGTGGCGCTGCCGCTGCTCCTCACCCGGGCGTTCCACGCCAAGTCGGACATCCCGGCGGTGCTGCGCGAGGCCCGCGCGGCGCTGCCCCGGCTGCGGGTCCGGCAGGCCGAGGTGCTCGGCCCGTCGCCGCTGCTGAACGCCGCGCTGGAACGGCGGCTGTACGAGGCCGGGGTGCGCCCCGGTGACCGTGGCTCGACCGGGCTCGTCCTGGCCTCGGCGGGCTCATCAGACCCGGAGGCGAGCGCAGTGATCGCTGAAATCGCGCGGGAGCTGCGGCACACCGGTTGGTGTTCCGTGCGGCCTGCGTTCGCCTCCGCATCCCTTCCCCGCACCGAGGACGCGGTACGCGCCCTGCGGGCCGACGGGGCCCGCCGGGTGGCGGTCGCCCCGTATGTGATCGCGCCCGGCCGCCTCCCGGACCGCATCGCGGCGGGGGCGGCCGAGGCCGGCGCGGAGGTGCTGGCCGGGGTGCTGGGCCCGGCCCCGGAGCTGGCCCGGCTGCTGCTCGACCGGTACGACGAGGCGAACGCCACCGCGTCGCGGCCGGTCGCGGTCAGCGCCTGAGGCGAACGTGGCGGCGGGCCCGGCTCAGCCGACGTCGATGCCGCCGGTCCGGGTGCGCTTGAGCTCGAAGAAGTCGGCGTGGCCGGCGAGCACCCGGAAGCTGTCGAAGAGCCGGGCCGCCTCCTCTCCGCGCGGGATCGCCCGCAGCACCGGACCGAACCACACCGTCCCGTCGACGTGGATCGTGGGCGTGCCCACGTAGCCGCCCGCTTCCGGGTCCTGCCCCGCCTCGTGGCTGCGCCGCACGGCCTCGTCGTACGCCTCGCCGCGCGCGGCGTCGGCGAGGTGGGCGGGCAGGTCCAGCTCGGCGAGGGCCTCGGCGACGACCTGGTCGAAGTCCTCGTTCTTCTGCTGGTGGATGCGGCTGCCGAGGGCGGTGTAGAGGTCGCGCAGGATCTCCTCGCCGCGCTCCTCGGCCGCGGCGGCGGCGACCCGGACGGGGCCGATCGACCGGTCGACCAGGTCGCGGTACCAGTCGGGGAGTTCGTTGCCGGTGTTGTGCAGGTAGAGGCTCATGACATGGAAGCGCAGCTCGATGTCGCGGTGCTGCTCCACCTCCAGCATCCAGCGGGAGGTGATCCAGGCGAACGGGCAGGCCGGGTCGAAGTAGAAGTCGACGACGGGCCTGCCCGGTTCCGGGGCGGGGTGAGTGGTCATGGGGCGAGCCTAGCCAGCCGGTGGCGCACTCCCCCGGGCCATTCGGCACCCGCCCTCCTGGGCCATTCTCAGCCCGCGCTCCATTGCGGATCGCGCCCGCTCAGCGCCAGGGCGCGGGTGAGTCCGGTGGCTCCGGGAACGTCCACCTCGTCCGTGAACCCCTCGTACTGGCGGTAGAGCGCGGCCGTCTTCTCGACGGTGGCGAGGACGTAGGCGGCGGCCTCGGCGGAGATCCGGAATTCCTGGCCGGTGGCCCGGGCCACGTCCCAGCCGTGCAGCACGATCTCCTCGACGAGCATCGCGGCGGTGTCGGCGGCCGGGGAGGCGGAGTCGCCCTCGCCGATGGCGCCCTCCCAGACGGCGGGGTCGGACCAGGCGGCGACGGCCCGGTCGAGCCGGTCGGCGTACCGGTCGGCCCAGTCGGCGTCTGCGGTGAAGTCGCGGGCGATCAGCTCCTCGGGAAGCTCGGTGCGCCGGGCGCGGTGCTCCATGCCGTGCGAGGTGTAGAGGACCCAGTGGTTGACGAGGGTGCGCAGGTCCCAGTCCGCGCAGGGGGTGGCGGTGGCCTCCAGCTGGGGTGCGGTGACGCCCCGGGCCACGCGGGCGGCCTCGGCGGCGCATTCGGTCATGTGGGCGTGCTCGGTCTTCATGCACCCCAACCTAGGCAGGCGTGGGCGGCCGGTCTTGAAGAAAGGCGACAGGTGCCGGGCGCGGCGGGTGTACGGGCCATGGATAGGCTTTCCGGTGCGCGGATGAGCGCTCGCGCCCGTACGAAGGAGCAGCCGCACGTGACCACCACCGCCTCTCTGTCCCCGTCCGTCGTCACGGCCCCGGTCCCGGTGATCCGGGCCGGCGAGGTCTCGCTCGTACGCGACGGCAACGTCCTGCTCGACGCGGTCTCGCTCACCGTGCGCGGCGGGGAGCACTGGGCGCTGCTCGGTGCGAACGGGGCGGGCAAGAGCACTCTGCTCGGGCTGCTCGGGGCGGTGACGCATCCGACGCGGGGCTCGGTCGAGGTGCTGGGCCGCACGCTGGGGCGGGTGGACCTGCGGGAGCTGCGGACGCTGCTCGGCCATGTCGATCCGCGCCATCCGCTGCGTTCCCCGCTGACGGTGACCGAGGTGGTGCTGACCGGGCTGACGAACTCCGTCGAGCCGGTGCCGCGCTGGTCGCCGGCTCCGGCACAGCGGGAGCGGGCGGAGCGGCTGCTGACGATGCTCGGGATGGGTGGCAAGACGGGGTCGCGGTGGCCGGCCCTGTCGCAGGGGGAGCGCGGCCGGACGCTGATCGCCCGGGCCCTGATGCCGCGGCCCCGGCTGCTGCTGCTCGACGAGCCGGCGACGGGGCTCGACCTGGCCGCCCGGGAACAGCTGCTGGACAGCCTGGACGCGTTGCGCGAGGAGCATCCGGAGCTGGCGACCGTGCTGGTCACCCATCATCTGGAGGAGCTGCCCGCCTCCACCACGCACGCGATGCTGCTGCGCGGCGGGCGGTGCCTGGCCTCGGGTGCGGCGGACGAGGTGCTGACCACGGACCTGGTCAGCGAGTGCTTCGGCCACCCGGTCCGCATCAGCCGGACGGACGGCCGGTGGGCGGCCCGGGCGCGGCGGGCGTCGCGGGCTCAGTAGCCGGGTGCGGCCTCGAAGGGCGTGGCCTGGTGGTAATAGAGCAGCCAGCCGGCCGCGGTGCGGCGCCAGAGCGAACTGCGGTGGGCGCGCCTGCCCTTGGCCTCGGTGTCGAAGGTGAGGTGGACGAGCTCGTCGGCGAGGTGGACGGCGCGCATGCGTGACGCGGTGAGGCGGCCGGGGCTCGGGGCGCACCCCGAGACGAGCAGGTCGATGATCGTGTCCCGGTCCCAGTGGCGGCCGGTGGTGTCGACCTCCCGGTAGTCGGGGTGCAGCACCTGGTCGAGGAGGTCGGCGGAGGCGCGGACGAGGGGGTCGAGGAGCCGGAGCTCGCCCTCGATGGCCGCGGCCACGCCCGGCGCCGGCTCGGTCATGCCCGTCTCCCGCCCGTCTCGGTCGTCATGGGCCCAGCGTAGAACGGGCAGCACACACCGCGCGGCCGCCGCGCCCCGTGGGGGAGAGCGCGGTGGCCGCCGGTGGGGTGGCGCTGTTACTCGACGATCTTCAGCAGCTTGTTCGCGGTGCCGGTGGTGGCGTTGCTGATCGCGTCCGGGGTCGCCCCGTCGGTCAGGGCCGTGGCGACCTCGGCGGGAGTGGCGTCCGGGTGCCCGGCCAGGTAGACGGCGGCGGCGGCGACGACGTGCGGGGTCGCCATCGACGTACCGGAGATGGTGTTGGAGCCGGTGTCGCTGTCGTTCCAGGACGAGGTGATGTCGGAGCCCGGGGCGTAGATGTCCACGACCGAGCCGTAGTTGGAGAACGAGGACTGCTCGTCGTCCACGGTGGACGAGGCGACGGTGATGGCCTCGGGGACGCGGGACGGGGAGCCCTCGCCGGCGTCGCTCGACTCGTTGCCGGCGGCGACCGCGAAGGTGACGCCGGAGGCGATGGCCTTCCGGACCGCCGCGTCGAGCGCTTCGTCGGCGCCGCCGCCCAGGCTCATGTTGGCGACGGACGGGCCCTGGTGGTGCTCGGTGACCCAGTCGATGCCGGCGACGACCTGCTCGGTGGTACCCGAGCCGGAGTCGTCCAGGACGCGGACGGCGACGACCTTCGCCTTCTTGGCGACGCCGTAGGTGGACCCGGCTATGGTGCCGGCGACGTGGGTGCCGTGGCCGTTGCCGTCGTCGGCGCTGTCGTCGTTGTCGACGGCGTCGAATCCGGAGCCGGCGCGGCCCCCGAACTCCTCGTGGGTGGTGCGGACCCCGGTGTCGATGACGTACGCGGTGACGCCTTCGCCCGCGCTGTCCGGGTAGGTGTACGCGTTGTCGCCCGCGGTGTCCGTCTGGTCGATGCGGTCCAGCCCCCAGGACGGCGGGTTGTCCTGGGTGGCGTCGATGTGGAACTTCTTGTTCTGGACGACCTTGGAGACGGCCGGGTCGGCGGCGAGCCGCTTGGCCTCGGTCTCCGAAAGGCCGCTGGCGGAGAAGCCGTTGATGGCGGAGCTGTAGTTGCGCTTCAGCTTTCCGCCGTACTCCTCGGCGAGCTCCGCCTTGTCCGCCTTCTGGTCCAGCATCACGATGTAGCTGCCGGCGACCGCGGTCGCCGCGTCGGCGCCGTAGACCTTGCCCAGGGCCGGAGCGGGTGTCGCTCCGGCGAACGGGGTGCCCAGCAGGGTCACGCCGGCGGCGGCCGCGACCGCGGTGATGGAGGCGGTCAGCTTGAACCGGCGTGCGCGCTTGTGAATGGCCATGAAGAGGGGTCTCCTCGTCATTCTTTGTGGGGGGATTGACCTCCGGCCGGAAGATCTCCGGGGGTTGGCTCGAAACCCTGACCGATTGACGCGCGCAGATCAATACCTCCCTACAGCTCCGACGCACTCGCCGACTTTTCGTCACAGGAAGGTCGCAGGAGCCCCCCGATACGCCGATCACCTTTACGTGTAAGGGGCTTCGAAGCTCCATCTCGGGGGCACGCCCCGTCCCCAGGGCGGAGAGGGGCCGAGTCCGGCTCGCCGGAGAGCATGACGCACTCGCTTTATGCCGCCCCTACCTTCGAATCGGAAGGCGGCGGCGATGGGCCGGTGCCGGTCACGAGGGGCAGACCCGTCATGGGGAATGTGGATTCGGCGCCGACGCGGGGGCCGCGGGTACGGGGCGTCGCCGCCCGGGCGGGCGGCTGGAGCGCCCGGCACCGCTGGGCGGCGGTGACGATCTGGGTGCTGTTCGTCGTTCTGGCCATGGGCCTCGGCTCCGCGGCCGGCCGGGTCGACGTCAAGGAGAGCGAACAGATGTCCGGCGAGGTGGGCCGGGCCGTGCGGATCATCGAGGACGCCGGGCTCAAGGACCCGGCCGGTGAGACCGTGCTCATCCAGTCGGAGGGCGAGAACGGGGCCGTGGCCGGGTCGGCCGGGTTCCGGGCGGCCGTCGAGGACGTCATCGAGGCCGTGCAGGACACCGGTGAGGTCACCGCCGTCACCTCGCCGTACACCACCAAGACCATTTCGGCCGACGGGCACAGCGCGCTCGTGCAGTTCGAGATGAGGGGCGACCCCGAGACGGCGAGCGAGCGCGTCGAGCCCGTGCTGGAGGCCGTCGCGAAGGTGGACGGCGCGCACGACGGGCTGCTGATCGAGGAGATCGGCGGCGCCAGCATGGGCAAGACCTTCGACGACGCCTTCGGGAGCGACTTCCAGCGGGCCGAGCTCTCCGCCGTGCCGGTCGCGCTCGGCATCCTGCTCATCGCCTTCGGCGCGCTGGTCGCGGCACTGCTCCCGGTCGCCCTGGCGCTCACCGCGATCATGGCGACCATGGGCCTGATGGGGGTGGTGAGCCACTTCCAGCCGATGAGCGACACCGCCAACTCGGTGATGCTGCTGGTGGGTCTGGCCGTGGGAGTCGACTACTGCCTGTTCTATCTGCGCCGGGAGCGCGAGGAGCGGGCCAGGGGGCGGGACGCCAGGACCGCGTTGATGATCGCCGCCGCGACCAGCGGACGCGCCATCGTCGTCTCCGGTGTGACGGTCTGCGTCGCGATGGCGGGCATGCTCTTCACCGGCATCGCGGAGTTCGAGGCGATGGGCCTGGCCTCGCTGATGGTCGTCGCCGTCGCCATGGTCGGCTCGGTCACCGTGCTGCCCGCGCTCCTCTCGCTGCTCGGTGAGCGGGTCGAGAAGGGGCGGGTGCCGTTCCTGAACCGCCTGAAGCGCTCGGAGCGGGGTGGCGCCGACGGCGAGAGCCGTGTCTGGCGCGCGGTGCTCACCGCCGTGCTGCGCCGCCCGTGGGCCGCGCTCGTGGTCGCCGCCGGAGCGCTCGCCGCGATCGCCCTGCCCGCGCTCGGCATGCACACCCAGAACCTCACCCTGGACCAGGAGTTCGGCGACTCGCTGCCGATCGTGCGGACCTACGACCGGCTGAACGAGGCGTTCCCCGGGGGCGCCGACCCGGCCCAGGTCGTGGTGAGGGCCGACGACATCGGCGCCGCTCCGGTGCGCGAGGCGCTGGAGGAGTTCCGCAGGCAGGCCGTCTCCTCGGGCGCCTCGAAGGGCCCGGTGGACATCGTGACGCACGACGCGGAGAACGTCGCGGTCATCGACGTACCGCTGGTCGGCGGTTCGGACCAGGAGAAGGCCGAGAAGAGCCTGGGCCTGCTGCGGGACACCGTGCGTCCGGCGACGCTCGGCAAGGTCGACGGGGTGGAGGCGCCGATCACCGGGCAGGTCGCCGGGTCGAAGGACTTCAACGACCGGATCGTCGGCTCGGTCGTGCCGGTCTTCGCCTTCGTCGTCGTCTTCGCCTTCCTGCTGATGCTGCTCTGCTTCCGGTCGCTGACGGTGGCCATCACCTCGATCATCCTCAACCTGCTCTCGGTGGGCGCCGCCTACGGCATCCTGACGGCGGTCTTCCAGCACGGCTGGGGCGCCTCGCTGGTGGGCGCGGAGGGCGTCGGCGCGATCATCTCCTGGCTGCCGCTGTTCCTCTTCGTGATCCTCTTCGGGCTCTCGATGGACTACCACGTGTTCGTGGTCTCCCGTATCCGCGAGGCCCGTCTCCAGAGCCGTAACACCCGGGACGCCATCGCCCACGGCGTGGTCACCACGGCCGGGGTCGTCACCAGCGCCGCCGTGATCATGGTCGCCGTGTTCGCGATCTTCGGGACGCTCTCGATGCAGTCCATGAAGCAGATGGGCGTCGGCCTGGCGGCGGCCGTGCTGATCGACGCGACGATCATCCGCGGGGTGCTGCTCCCGGCCGTGATGGCGCTGCTGGGCGACCGCAACTGGTACTTCCCGAAGTGGCTGCGGTGGCTGCCGGACATGACGCACGACGAGTCGTACGACGACGAGCCGGCCCTGTCCGCACCGGCGCGCGGCGGCGAGGAGCGGGTGGGCGTCTGACCCCCGCTGTACGTGGGCCCTCCTCCCGGACCGCCGGGAGGAGGACCCACGCCGTTCAGCGCTGGTAGCGGGCCAGGACCCGGTTGCCGTCGGTCACCAGACGCTTCTTCAGCTCGGCCGCGTCGATCGCCCCGCTGTAGTACTCCTGGAGCGCGGGTGTCGCCACCTTGTCCTTCCACTCGGGGTAGCCGCGCACCGACTGGGCCGGGGCCGACCGCAGCGACCCGGCGAGCGCGGCGCCGGTCGCCCAGCCCCGGTCCGCGGTGTGCAAGGAGGGGTCGGCCAGCGCCTCGGTGCCGGTGGGCAGCATCCAGTCCCCCTTGGCCAGGCGCACCATGTTGGCGGGCTTGAGCAGGAAGTCGATGAACCGGACGGCCTCCTTCTTGTGGGGGCTGTCCTCGGCGACGGACAGGGTCTGCGGGCTCACCCCCTGCGCCAGTCCGTCCCGGCCCGCCGGAGCGGGCAGCACCGTCCACTCGAAGCCCTTCGGGGCCTGCTCGACGACCTGCTGGCGGTACGAGAACCCGAGCGGCACCATCGCGTACTTGCCGCCGAAGAAGCCGGGCAGGGTGTCGCCGCCGCCCATGCCGAGCGCGGTGCGCGCGGCGCTGTGGTCGGTGTTGACCTGGTCGTGGATGGTGCCCGGGACGACCTGCTCGCCCTCCCCCACCGCGACGGTCACCTTGCCGTCGGCGCCCCGGTGGAAGAGCTCGCCCCCTGCCGAGAGGCCGAGGTTGAGGGTGACGGAGACGGGCTCCTTGAGCGGCCAGGCGACCCCGTAACGGCCCTCGCCGGTCAGTTCCTCGGTCACCGCGCGGAACTCCGCCCAGCTCCACGGCTTCGCGGGGGTCGGGATGCGGACCCCGGACTCCTTGAGGATCTTGGTGTTGGCGATCAGGACGCGGGGTTCCTGGAGGAAGGGAACGCCGTACACCCCGCCGTCGAAGGTGGCCGTCTCCCAGCTGTTGCGCGGGATGCCGTCGGTCAGCGCGTCCGGGAGGAGGGGGCGGAGGTCGGCGAGGTAGCCGCCGTACGCGAAGTCGGCGAGGTCGTCGGACGCGTCGTGGATGATGTCGGGCGCCTCACCGCCCTCGAAGGAGGTGAGGAGCTGGTCGTGGACGCTGTCCCAGCTGCCCTGGACGTACTCGACCCGGATGTCGGGGTGGGCCGCGTTCCACTCCTTCACCAGCTGCTTGTTGATGTCGACGGACTCCTTCTGCCAGGCCAGCGACTGGAAGCGGAGGGTGACCTTCCCGTCCGCGTCGCCCTCATCGTTCCCGCCGCAGCCGGTGAGCAGCAGGGCGAGCGCGGTGGCCGTCGCGGCTGCCGTACGGACAAGGGCGCGCATCAGTTCTTCACCGCCCCGGCCAGCATGCCGCCGGTGATCCGCCGCTGGATCAGGGCGAACAGCACGAGCGAGGGGAGGGTGGCGAGGAACGCGGCGGCGGCGAGCGGTCCCAGGTCTGCGGCGCCCTCGGCGCCGAGGAAGTGCGTCAGTACGACCGGCAACGTCTGCTTCTCCGGGGTCTTGAGGAGGACGAGCGCGAAGAAGAACTCGTTCCACGCGGTGATGAACGCGAAGAGCGCCGTGGCGACGATCCCCGGGGCCAGCAGCGGGGCGGTGACCGAGACCAGCGTCCGCAGCCGCCCGGCCCCGTCGACCGCCGCCGCCTCCTCCAGCTCGCGCGGCACGGCCCGTACGTAACCGACGAGCATCCACAGCGCGAAGGGCAGCGCCCACACCACGTAGACCAGGATCAGGCCCCAGAGGGTGTTGATCAGGTGCAGGTTCTTCAGGACCAGGAAGAGCGGAATGATGAGGAGGACGAAGGGGAACGCCTGGCTGACCACCACCCACCCGGTGGCGGCCGTGGCGAGGCGGCTGCGGTGGCGGGCCATCACATAGGCCATCGGGGTCGCGATCAGCACGGCGATCAGCCCGGCCGAGAGCGCGGCGATCAGCGAGTTGGCGGTGGCCCGCAGCAGCGGCTGCTCGTCGAACGCCTGCCGGAAGTTGTCCAGCGTCGGGTGCTGCGGAATCCAGGTCGGGTGCAGGGAGCCCAGCTCGGGGGCGGGTTTGAAGGCGGTGGAGATCAGCCACAGGAAGGGGAACGCCAGGAAGACCAGGTAGCACAGCAGCGCCACGTACTGCCCGGCGCGCACGGACCGTTTGGTACGCATGCTCATCGGTCGTCGCCTCCCCTGAGCCGCCCGGCGAGATACACGGCGAGGGTCACGGAGATCACCGCGACCATCACACAGCCCATCGCGGCGGCGTAGCCGAACTGCCCGTAGCGGAACGCCTCCTCGTACGCGAAGAGCATCGGCAGCCGGGTCCGGCCGCCGGGGCCGCCGTTGGTCAGGACGTAGACCAGCGCGAAGGAGTTGAAGTTCCAGATGAAGTTGAGCGCGGTGATGGAGAGGGCGACCGGTCTGATGGCGGGCCAGGTCACCGTCCGGAACCGGCGCCAGGCGCCCGCCCCGTCCAGCGCGGCGGCCTCGTGGAGTTCGAGCGGGGTGTTCTGGAGCCCGGCCAGCAGGGCGACCGTGGTCTGCGGCATCCCGGACCAGACGCCGACGACGATCACGGCGGGCAGCGCGGTCGCGAGCCCGGTGAGCCAGTCCCGGCCGTCCCCGAGGCCCAGGTCGCGGATGGTCTCGTTGAGGATGCCGGCGTCCGGGTTGTAGACGAGGCGCCACATGATGCCGACGACGACCTCGGGCATCGCCCACGGGATGATCGCCAGGGCCCGGGCCAGCCAGCGCATCCGCAGGTTCTCGTTGAGCAGCAGCGCGAGGCCGAGGGCCAGCACGAACTGCGGGACCGTGACGCCGACCGCCCACACCAGGCCGATCCGGAACGACTCCCAGAACAGCCCGTCGTGCAGCAGGTCCTGGAAGTTCAGCGTGCCGGTCCACTGGGTGGCACGGGTGCGGCCGGACTGGGCGTCGGTGAAGGCGAGCGCGATGCCGTAGAGCAGCGGGCCGACACTCAGGACCAGGATCGGGATGAGGGCGGGGAGGACCAGGAACCAGGTGCCGGCTCCCCGGTCGAGCCGCCCGTCGGCGCGCTTGCCCGTGCGCTTGCCCGGCGGCCCGTGGCGCCCCGATTCCACGGTTGCACTCGCCAATGTCATGTTGAGGGCCTTTCGTTTGGATCAGGCCGGATCAGGGAGCGGGCTCTGGTGCCGTGCATCGCAAGGCGGAGGATTGGGACAACGCGGAGCGTTGGTGATTGACGACAACGCCGCGAGGTGCGGTGCCAGGGCCCGCGAGCCCGGCATGATCCAAACGAAAGGTCCTGGGGCCCCCTTTGCGTCGTTCGACCGGCTACTTGCCGTTCTGGCCGCTCAGGTGGCCTCCGTCATCGTGCTGACGGGCCGCCGGTTCGTCAAGGCAACCTGCACGGATGCGAAAATCGGACCATGAACGAGATGGAAGCGCGCGAGGTGCTGGCCGCCGCCGGGTTCCCCGGGGGCGCGGAGCTGCTGGCGCTCGGCGAGAACGCGGTGTTCACGGCCGACGGCCTCGTCGTCAAGGTCGGCCGGGACGCCGTGCGCCACCCCGAGCTGCTGGAACGGGCCGGGCGGGAGGTGGCCGTCGCCCGGTGGCTCGCGGCGTCCGGGGTCCCCGCCGTGCGGGCGGCCGAGGAGGGGGCCCGACTGGTCGGGGGTCACCCGGTGACCGTGTGGCACCGGCTGCCCGAGGCGGTGCGGCCCGCCGAGCCGCGCGATCTGGCCCCCTTGCTGGCCGCCGTCCACGCGCTGCCCGTGCCGGAGGACTTCGCGCTGCCGCGCCGGGAGCTGCTGGGCGGCGTCGAACGGTGGCTGCTGCTGGCGGGCGACGCGATCGACCCGGCCGACGCCGCGTATCTGCGCGAGCGCCGGGACGGTTTCGCGGCGGCGGCCGCGGCGCTGGTCCCGCATCTGCCGCCGGGCCCGATCCACGGGGACGCCTTGGCGCGCAACGTCCATGTCGGGGCGGACGGGCCGGTCCTGGTGGACCTGGAGACCTTCTCCTCGGACCTGCGCGAGCACGATCTGGTGGTCCTCGCGCTGTCCCGCGACCGGTACGGACTGCCGGCCGACTCGTATGAAGCGTTCACCGAGGCGTACGGGTGGGATGTACGGGAGTGGGACGGGTGCGGGGTGCTGCGAGGGGCGCGGGAGACGGCGAGCTGTGCGTGGGTTGCGCAGCACGCGCCCGTGAACGGTGCCGCTCTCGCGGAGTTCCGGCGCCGGGTGGCGTCGCTGCGGGACGGTGACCCCGCGGTGCGGTGGTATCCGTTCTGAACCGGTGGGGCCCCCGGCGCGCCGGACCGGCGTCCGTCCTCGATCGCCGGACGGGCTTGGTTCGGCGGTCCGCACGGCGCGGGAACCCCGGCCGCGCCCTCAATCGCGGGACGGGCTCGGATTTCGGCCCCGTCCCCCAGCCGCGGGCAGAACACGGCCGGCCGCATCAAGCCCCTCCGGCGGCTGAGGACGAACGCGCCGACGAGCGTGACCGCCGCTTCAGGCGGTCGTCCGCACCGGCTCCCTCACCGGCCACTGGCCGTCCACCACCGCGTCCGGGGTGCCCTTGCGGCGGAGGAAGTCCTGGAAGTCCGCCGCCCACTCCGCGTGCCAGGTGATCTGGCGGGCGTGCAGGGCGTCCGCCGGGAGTTCGGCGACGACGCTGTGCCGGGCGGCTATCGCGTAGGCCACCCGGACCGCGGCCAGTGCGTCCGCCGCCGCGTCGTGGGCGCCGCCGTGGATCACGCCGTACTCGACGCAGACCGCCTCCAGGTTGCGCTTGCCCTTGCGGTAGCGGTCGACGGCCCGGTCGATGGTGTACGGGTCGATGACGGGGCCGACGGGCGCGCCGCCCAGCCGGTCGGCCAGCGGGGGCAGTCCGTGGCGGTGCAACTCGGCGGTGAGCAGCGTCAGGTCGAAGGCGGCGTTGTACGCGACGACCGGGACGCCCCGGCGCCAGTAACCGGCCAGCGTGTCGGCGATCTCGTCGGCCACTTCGCGCGCGGGCCGGCCCTCCGCCGCCGCGCGCTCGCTGCTGATGCCGTGGATCGCGGACGCCTGGGCGGGGATGCGGATGCCCGGGTCGGCCAGCCAGGTGTGCCGGGCCACCGGCTCACCGTCCCGGTCGTCCACCGCGATGACCGCGGCCGTCACGATCCGGGCCTCCAGCGGGTCCGTCCCCGTCGTCTCCAGATCGAAGCCGACCAGCGCGTGCCGGTGCCAGCTCATCCCGTACCTCCTTCATGGTGCTCCCCCGGATGACGACCACCCTCGCACGGGCCACTGACAACGCCGTCAGGAGACCGGCCGGGAGTCCGTCCACACGGACTCGAACTCCTCGCGGTAGGTCTCGAACAGCCCGTGCTCGTACCCCTGCCCGGCCCGGACCACCGCACGCCCGCCGCCGCGCAGCACCAGCACCGGTGCCTCCATGCCGCGCGCCCGGCGCAGATAGGTCTGGACGACCCCGACCGCGTCGGCCCCGTCGCCGTCCACCAGGTAGGCCGTGAAGCGCGGGGTCTCGTCGAAGACGTGGATCTGGAAGGCGTCCGGGTCACGGAGCTTCGCGCGCACCCGGCGCGTGTGCAGGATGTTCATCTCGACGGACCGGCTCAGCTCACCCTTCTTCAGGCCGAGCTCCCGCTCGCGGCGCTTGACCGCGCTGCTGGCCGGGTTGATGAAGAGCAGCCGGATCCGGCAGCCCGACTCGGCGAGCCGGATGAGGCGGCGTCCGGAGAAGTTCTGCACCAGCAGGTTGAGCCCGATGCCGATCGCGTCGAGCCGCCGGGCGTCGCCGAACAGGTCCTCGGCGGGCAGCTGGCGCTGGAGGCGCACCCGGTCGGAGTGGACGGAGACCACGTCCGCGTAACGGTCGCCGACCAGCTCCTCGACGGCGTCGACCGGCAGCCGGTCCGCGGAGGGCACGCCCGCGCCGCTGCCGAGCATCTCCAGGAGGCGGGCGGAGGCCCGTTCGGCCTGGGCGAGCACCGCCTCGTTGAGCGCGCGGTTGCGGGAGACGACGTTGCGGGCGACCTCCAGCTCGTCGAGCGCCAGTTCGACATCGCGGCGGTCGTCGAAGTACGGCTCGAAACAGGGCCAGTGCTGGACCATCAGCTCGCGGAGCTGGGGCAGCGTGAGGAAGCTGAGGACGTTGTCGTCGGCCGGGTCGAGCAGATAGCCCTTGCGGCGGGAGACCTCGCGCACGGCGACCGCGCGCTGCACCCACTCCTGGCCGGCGGGCCCGGCGGCGGCCACCACCCAGTCCTCGCCGTGGACGGGCTCGTAGATCGGCCGGAGCACCGCCGCGACGACGGCGCGCAGCCGCTGTTCGACCAGATTCAGCCAGATATAGGCGCGCCCGGCCCGCTGGGCGCGCGTGCGCACCTCGCTCCATGCCTCGGCGCCCCAGTCCAGCTCCGCACCGATCTCCAGGGGCTGCGCCAGCGATACCGCCCCGGGCGGGACCTCGGCCACGTCCCCCTCGTGACCCGCGTCACCCGGGGGCAGCTCGAACCCTCCCGAGCTCACCCACGCACCGCCTTCCACTCCCCCACCAACGATCAAGGAAGGGTACTCCGGGAGCGGGAGCCGGTGCAGCCCGATGCGCAGGCTCCTTTACCAACTCCCCATGGAATCAGCCTCGTTCCGCTCGCCGGGTTCGACGGGAGTGAGCGGATTCATAGGGATTAAACACCCCAGCGGGGACCGCGAACCGGACAGCCGCGGACAGGGGGCGATCGGAGGCCGGTTCCGGGCGACACGGAGAGGCACGAGGTTGACCGACCGGCCGACGTCCTAGGTAAGGGGCGCTCTTTCGGGGAAGATCTGGCCCGGGGACCAGGCGGCCCGCATTCCCCCCAGGGCGACCGCGGCAGGACGGGAAGAGTCGAATCCATGCAGGTGTGGCCGGGACAGGCGTACCCGCTCGGTGCCACGTACGACGGCGCCGGGACCAATTTCGCGGTCTTCTCGGAGGCCGCCCACCGAATCGAGTTGTGCCTGCTGCACGACGACGGTTCCGAGACGGCGGTGGAGCTGAGAGAGACCGACGCGTTCGTCCGGCACGCGTATCTGCCCGGGGTGATGCCCGGTCAGCGCTACGGCTTCCGCGTGCACGGCCCGTACGAACCGCAGCGGGGCATCCGGTGCAACTCCGCCAAGCTGCTCCTGGACCCGTACGCACGCGCGGTGTCCGGGCGGATCACGTGGGGGGAGGCGGTGTACGGCTATCCGTTCGGGAAGCCCGACGCGCGCAACGATCTCGACTCCGCCCCGCACACCATGACCTCGGTCGTGGTGAACCCGTACTTCGACTGGGGCGACGACCGGCGCCCCCGTACGGACTACCACCGCACGGTGATCTACGAGGCCCATGTGAAGGGCCTGACCATGCTCCATCCGGGGCTGCCGAAGGAGCTGCGCGGCACGTACGCCGGGCTGGCGCATCCGGAGATCATCGCCCATCTGACGGAGCTGGGCGTCACGGCGATCGAGCTGATGCCGGTGCACCAGTTCGTGCAGGACCACCGGCTCGCGGACGCGGGGCTCGCCAACTACTGGGGCTACAACACGATCGGCTTCTTCGCCCCGCACAACGCGTACGCCTCCTGGGGCGACCGGGGCGAGCAGGTCCTGGAGTTCAAGCAGGCCGTGCGGGCCCTGCACCAGGCGGGCATCGAGGTCATCCTCGACGTGGTCTACAACCACACCGCCGAGGGCAACCACCTCGGACCCACGCTCTCCTTCCGAGGGCTCGACAACGCCTCGTACTACCGGCTGACCGACGACCAGCGGTACTACATGGACACCACGGGCACCGGGAACTCGCTGCTCATGCGGTCACCGCACGTGCTCCAGATGATCATGGACTCGCTGCGGTACTGGGTGACCGAGATGCATGTGGACGGCTTCCGCTTCGACCTGGCGGCCACGCTGGCCCGGCAGTTCCACGAGGTGGACCGGCTGTCGTCGTTCTTCGACCTCGTGCAGCAGGACCCGGTGGTCAGCCAGGTGAAGCTGATCGCCGAGCCGTGGGACGTGGGCGAGGGCGGCTACCAGGTGGGGAACTTCCCGCCGCTGTGGACCGAGTGGAACGGCAAGTACCGGGACACGGTCCGCGACCTGTGGCGGGGCGAGCCCCGGACCCTGGCCGAGTTCGCCGGGCGGCTGACCGGGTCCTCGGACCTGTACCAGGACGACGGACGGCGCCCGCTGGCCTCGATCAACTTCACCACCTGCCACGACGGCTTCACGCTGCACGACCTGGTCTCGTACAACGACAAGCACAACGAGGCCAACGGCGAGGGCAACCGGGACGGCGAGAGCCACAACCGGTCGTGGAACTGCGGCGCCGAGGGCGAGACGGACCGGACCGAGGTGCTGGAACTGCGCGAGCGTCAGATGCGCAACTTCATCGCCACGCTGATGCTGTCGCAGGGCGTGCCGATGTTCAGCCACGGTGACGAGTTCGGGCGTACCCAGCAGGGCAACAACAACGCCTACTGCCAGGACAACGAGCTGTCGTGGGTGCACTGGCCCGAGCCGGCCGTCGCGGTGGGCGAGGACGGCGAGGACGAGGACGTCGAGCCGGACGACGGGGCTCAGGACATGAGCCTGCTCGAATTCACCCGGGCGATGGTGTGGCTCCGCCGCGACCACCCGGTCTTCCGCCGCCGCAGGTTCTTCCACGGCCGCCCGGTGGAGGGCACGCACGACGAGCTGTCCGACATCGCCTGGTTCACGCCCGAGGGCCAGGAGATGACCCAGCGCGACTGGCAGGCCGCCCACGCGAAGGCCCTCACGGTCTTCCTGAACGGACACGCCATCTCGGAGCCGGGGCCGCGCGGGGAGCGGATCTCCGACGACTCGTTCCTGCTGATGTTCAACGCGAGCGCCGAGACCCTGGAGTTCGCGGTGCCCGTCAACCACGGCCGGCAGTGGCACGCGGTCGTGGACACCGCGCGCCCGGCCGGGGTGCTGCCCGGGGCCGGGCCGAAGGTCGCGGCGGGCGATCGGGTGACGCTGGTGGGCCGGAGCATGGTGGTGCTGCAACGACCGGCCTGACCGGTCGCGGGGCCGTCCGCGTCACCCCGTCGTGGCCTTGTGCCGGGCGGGGTGACACAGGCGGCCCCGATGTGGGTACGAAGGTCCCATGACGCCCACCGCCACGTACCGTCTCCAGCTCCAGCCGGAGTTCCCGTTCCGCGCCGCCGAGGACGCCGTGCCGTACCTCGCCTCGCTCGGCGTCTCCCATCTGCATCTCTCCCCGGTCCTGGAAGCGGTGCCGGGCTCCCGGCACGGCTACGACGTCACCGATCACGGCCGGGTACGGAACGAGCTGGGCGGCGAGGAGGGGCTGCGACGCCTCGCGCGCACCGCGCGGGAGCACGGGCTCGGCCTGGTCCTGGACATCGTGCCCAACCACATGGCGGCCGACCCCCTCCACAACCACGCCCTGCGCGAGGTGCTGCGCGAGGGGCCGGAGTCCCCGTACGCCCGCTGGTTCGACATCGACTGGGCGGCCGGTGACGGGCGGATGCTGCTGCCGGTGCTGGGCGGCCGGATCGGCGACGAGATGGAGGGGATGCGGGTCGAGGGCGAGGTGCTGCGCTACGGCGAGCAGGAGTTCCCGCTCCGGGCCGGCACCGCCCACCTCCCGCTCCCGGAGCTGCTGGACGCCCAGCACTACCGGCTCGGCTGGTGGCGGCTGGCCCGTACCGAGCTGAACTACCGGCGGTTCTTCACCATCGCGGACCTGATCGGGGTGCGGGTGGAGGACCCGGAGGTCTTCGCCGCCACCCACGGCAAGATCCTCGAACTGGTCCGGGACGGGGTGGTCGACGGTCTGCGGATCGACCACCCGGACGGTCTCGCCGACCCGGCCGGCTATCTGGAACGGCTCTCCGAGGAGAGCGGCGGAGTGTGGACGGTGGTGGAGAAGATCCTCACCGGCTCCGAGCGGCTGCCGGCCGGCTGGGCCGTCGCGGGGACCACGGGTTACGACGCGCTGTACCGGATCGACGGGCTCTTCACCGACCCCCAGGGCGCCGCCGAGCTGCTGGGCCACTACCGCGAGGCGGCCTCCCCGGCCGGCGACCGGGGAGGCTACTGGACGGCGACCGTGCGCCGGGCCGCGTACCGCGTCGTCACCCATGAACTGGCGGCGGAGACGGAGCTGCTGACCCGCCTCGCCGCGCGGATCTGCGCCGGGGACCCCGCGCTGCGCGACCACGCCCCCTGGGCCCTGCGCACAGCCATCCGCGAGCTGCTGGTCCGCGTCCCGGTCTACCGCCCGTACGTGACGGCGGGCGGCCCCTGCTCCGACACGGCCGAGGCGACGCTCGACGCGACGACGGTGAGCGACGCCAAGGCGGTGTTCGCGGTACGCGAGGAGGCGTCGGCGGTCGACGTGGTGCGGGATCTGGCGCTCGGGCGGCTCGGCGGCGGCGCGGACCGGGCGGCGTTCTGCGCCCGGTTCGCGCAGACCGCTTCCGCGCTGCGGGCGAAGGCGGTCGAGGACACGGCGTACTACCGCTACCTGCCGTTGATCTCGGCCAACGAGGTGGGCGGCGACCCGGGGCACCCGGCGGTCGAGCCGGAGGACTTCCACGCCTTCTGCACCCGCCTCGCGCGCGACTGGCCCGCCACCGGGACCGCGCTGACGACGCATGACACGAAGCGCAGCGCCGACGTGCGGGCGGGCATCGCGGTGCTGTCGCAGTGCCCCGGGCGGTGGGCGGGACTGGTGTCGGGGCTCGGACGGTCCGCCCAGACCGCGCCCGATCCGCAGCTGGCCTGGCAGGCGTGGCAGACGGCGGTCGGCTGCGCGGGCATTCCGGCGGAGGAGCGGGCGGCGCGGCTGGAGCCGGCGTTGCTGAAGGCGGTGCGCGAGTCGGGCCTGTTCACGAGCTGGACGGAGCCGGATCCGGTGTACGAGCGGATGGCGTCGGACTTCGTGGCCGCCGGGCCGGCCGCGGACACCGGCCCGGTGCGGTCCCTCGTGGAGGAGTTCGCCGCCCCGCTCGCCGCGCATGTGCGGGCGCACTCGCTGGGCGCGGCGCTGGTGCACCTGACGATGCCGGGGGTGCCGGATCTCTACCAGGGCACCGAACGCGCCTATCTGGCCCTGGTAGACCCGGACAACCGGCGGCCGTTCCGGGAGCCGTCGCCGGACGCGCCCGCCGACGAGAAGGCCGCGCTGACGGAGGTGGCGCTGCGGCTGCGGCGGGAGCGGCCGGCGGTGTTCGGCGAGTCGGGCACGTACGCCCCGCTGCGCGCCTCGGGCCCGGCGGCCTCGCACTGCGTGGCCTTCTGCCGCTCGGGCGAGGTCGTGACGGCGGTGACCCGGCTGTCGCTGCGGCTCGCGGAATCGGGCGGCTGGCGGGGCACGCGGCTGGCCCTGCCGGACGAGGGCGTGTGGCGCGACCTCCTCGCGCCGGGCCGCGCGTTCACGGGCGGCACGGCGGAGGCGGCGGAGCTGTTCGCGGACCGGCCGGTGGCGTTGCTCGTACGGGGATGAGGGCTCCCCCGGCTCAGCCCGGCCGGACGAGGAGGGAGCGCGGGCCACGGGTCAGCAGGCCCGTGGCGGCCGGGCGGAAGCCCTCCGCCCAGCGGAGCCGGGGCATCGCGTCGAGCAGGGCGCGCAGGCCCTGTTCGGCCTCCAGGCGGCTGAGCGCCACGGCCGGACAGCCGGCCGGGCCGGTCAGCGTGCGGTCCTGGTCCGGGCGGAACGGGTCGAAGGTGTCCGGGGCCGCGAACCGCCCGGGGTCGCGCGCGGCGGCCCCCACGAGGCAGGCGACGGGCGCCCGCGCGGGGAGGGTGCCGCCGCTGAGGGCGACCTCGGCGACCGTGCGGCGCAGGACGACCTGGACCGGCGGGTCGCGGCGCAGCGACTCCGTCCAGGCCCGGCCGGTGAGCGCGGGTTCGATGCGCAGGGCGGCCAGCAGGTCGGGGTCGTCCAGCAGGTTGGCGAGGAGCGAGGCGAGTACGGTCCGGCGCAGGGCGGTGTCCCGGGCGCAGGGCCCGTCACCGGCCGGCGCGGCGGGCAGCCAGCGGCAGAACTCCTCGACCAGGTCGGCCCCGGGGCTGCGGGCGATGCGCCGGGCCAGCACATGGGCGGTGCGCTCCACGCGCTCGGCGAGCGCGTCGGGGACCGTACCGGTCACCACGGCGTACGGGTCGGTGGGCAGGCAGCGCGGGCTGCCGTGGCACAGTCCGAGCGGGGCGGGCCCGCCCCGGGGCGCCCCGTCCTGCGGGAAGCCGGTGAACCGGGGGTCGGCGAGGGCGACGGCCACATCGTCGTACCGGCTGACCAGCCAGGCGCCGAGGGGCGCGTCGTAGCTGAGCGGGTACTGCTCGCGCAGCATCCGGTAGAAGCGGTACGGGTCCCGGGCCGCGCCGCGCGCGAGGAGGCTGGGCCCGGTGGCGGGCCGGCCGGTCCTGCGGGACCTGGGCCGGGTGGCGTGGGCGTGCGGCTCGGGCGAGGCGGTCGGGGCGGGTATGTCTCGGGGCGCGTCTGCCTGCATGGCGGTTCCCCCGGGCGAGTCGGTACGCCGGTGGGCGGCGCGGTCCCCCTCAGGGCATCACCTGAACGGTCGCGTCGCAGTCGGCGCGCGGCCGTCCGGGTGACGTTGCGGGGGTCGGCCGGACGGGGTGGCGGGGTCGGGGCGCGCGCTCCCGGCGCCGCTCAGCCGAGGCTGTCGAAGACGGGCCGCCTGCCCGCGCGACGCCGTACGAATCCGCGCAGACCGGCCAGGAGGGTGATGCACGTCCAGCCGACGGCGCCCATGACCAGCATGCCGAGGCGGTCACCCGGGTCGACGTCGGAAGCGGCCGCCATCGGGACGACGCCCTTCGGGTCGCTGATGACCTCGATCCGGTCACCCACCGCCCAGTCCGGGTCGTCCCCGTCGTAATTCAGGGTCTCCTTGAGCTCACCCGGACGGCCCTCCAGGGTGAAGCGGTGGTGGGAGCCGCCGCTCACGGCGGCGCTGTCGGCCGTGATGCGAACGGTCTCGCGCACGCCCCGGCCGTCGAGCACGGCCTCGGGCCCGTACTGGACCGAGCCGACGAGCACCAGCAGCGCCGGAAGCACGGAGAGGGCGGCGAGCCACCAGGCGCAGTGCAGGACGCGCAGGACGATCACGAAGCCGAGGCAGCCGATCAGGCCGGTGACGATGGGGATGACGTCCAGGTCGAGGGCGAGGTAGGAGATGCCCGTGTTGACCGCGGCGATGACCCAGCCGAGGACCACCACGCCGAGGGTGAGCAGAAAGTACGGGCCCCGGCCCACGGTCGGACGCGACGCGTTCTTCATGTCCACGGCAGTCATCGGGGCAGCATAGACAACCGCCTCGACCGGGTCAGCGGCCGGTCCGTGGTCCGGGCGGCCAGGATGCGGCCAGCAGGTCGGTGAACGCGGCGGCGGCGCCGGTCAGCGGGACGCGGGAGAAGGCGGCCAGCTCGCGGCGCCAGGCCGGGTCCACGGTGAGCAGGGCGCAGTCCTCGCCGACCGCGCCCCGTACGACGTGGGCGGGGGCGGTGGCGACGCCGACCCCGGCCGCCGCCATGCGTACCGCCGTCGAGGTGTGCTCGGTGCGCACCGCCGTACGGGGGGTGAAGCCGGCCCGGGCGCACGCCCAGTCGAGGAAGGGGCGCCCCTCCACGACGGCCTCCATGGCGCAGCGGACCCAGAAGCGGTCGGCGAGTTCCTGGAGGCGGACCGAGGGCCGCCCGGCGAGGGGATCGTCGAACGGGACGACGAGGACGATGTCCTCCGCGCCGACGGGGACGACCGGGCCGCTCCAGTGGACGGGCGGCGGGCCCACGGCGAGGTCCGCGGTGCCCCGCTCGATCCGGTCCTCCAGGGCCTCGGTGGTGGCGTACTCGTGCAGGACGAGGGCGACGCCGGGGTGGGCGGCGCGCCAGCGGGCGAAGACGTCGGGGAGGATGCCGACGGCGATGGCGTGGACGGTGGCGATGTGGAGTTCGCCGCCCCGCGCACCGGCGGCGGCGCGCGCGGCGCGGCGGGCCTGGGCGGCGCTGCGCACGGAGCGTTCGGCGTGCGGCAGGAAGGCGCGGCCCATCGCGGTGAGCCGCACCCCGCGCGGCAGCCGTTCGAGCAGGGGCCCGCCGACCTCCCGTTCCAGGGCCTTTATCTGGTGGGAGAGCGCCGGCTGGGTGACGTGGAGCTGTTCGGCGGCCCGGGTGAAGGACGCCTCCTCGACCACGGTCACGAAGTACTCCATCTGCCGCAGGCTCATCGCGCCCTCCTGACATGAGCTCTGTGCATGGAAGCCAGACAAACATTGCCTTGGACTCATGGCAAGGACCGGGCCGAGGGTGGGGGCCATGACACAGGAACAGCGGGTGGGGGAAGCGGACGTCGTCGTGATCGGCGGCGGGACCGGGGGTTACTCGACTGCGCTGCGGGCGGCCGGGCTCGGCCTGAGCGTGGTGCTCGCGGAGCGCGACAAGGTGGGCGGGACCTGTCTGCACCGGGGCTGCATCCCGAGCAAGGCGATGCTGCACGCGGCCGAACTCGTGGACGGCGTCGCGGAGGCGCGTGAGCGGTGGGGCGTGAAGGCGGTGCTGGAGTCGGTGGACTGGCCGGCGCTGGTGGCCACCCGTGACGACATCGTGGCCCGCAACCACCGTGGCGTACAGGCCCACTTGGCGCACGCGAACGTGCGGGTGGCGGCCGGAAGCGCCGAGTTGACCGGGCCCCGCACGGTGCGGATCGAGGGGTACGGGGAGGTGGCCGCCCGGCGCGGCATCGTGCTGGCGACCGGCTCGCGGCCCCGGACGCTGCCGGGTCCGGCGGCGGACGGGCGGCGGGTGGTGACCAGTGACGACGCGCTGTTCGCGCCCGGTCTTCCGGATTCGGTGCTGGTGCTGGGCGGCGGGGCGATCGGCGTCGAGTACGCCTCGCTGCACCGTTCGATGGGGGCGCGGGTGACCCTGGTGGAGGCCGCGGACCGGCTGGTCCCGCTGGAGGACGCCGATGTGTCGCGCCATCTGGCCCGGGGGTTGAAGAGGCGGGGCATCGATGTGCGGACCGGGACGCGGCTGCTGGAGGCCGTGCTCCTCGACGACGGCGTACGGGCCACGCTCCGCACCCCGCGCGGGGAGACCCTGACCGTCGAGGCCCGGCGGCTGCTGGTGGCGGTGGGCCGGGCCCCGGTGACGGACGGGCTCGGGCTCGCCGCCGCCGGACTGGCCACCGACGAGCGGGGGTACGTGGCACCGGCGGACTGGTCACGGCTGGAGACCCCGGTGCCGGGCATCCACGTGGTCGGCGATCTGCTGCCGCCGCCGTCCCTCGGGCTGGCCCACGCCTCCTTCGCGGAGGGGCTGCTGGTCGCCGAGACCCTGGCGGGGCGACGTACGGCGGCGGTGGATTACGACGCGGTGCCCCGGGTCACGTACTCGGCGCCGCAGACGGCGGCCGTCGGGCTGTCCGAGGCGGCGGCGCGCGACGCGGGCCACGACGTGGTGGTCAACACGATGCCGCTGACCGGCGTCGCCAAGGGCATGGTGCACGGGCAGGGCGGCATGGTGAAGGTGGTCGCGGAGCGGGACGGGCGGGTGCTCGGCGTGCACCTGGTCGGGCCGCACGTCTCGGAGATGATCGCCGAGTGCCAGCTCATCGTCGGCTGGGACGCGGAACCCTTCGACGTGGCCCAGCACATCCACCCGCACCCCACGCTGTCCGAGGCGGTCGGCGAGTCCTTCCTCACCCTGGCGGACCGGGCGCTGCACCAGCAGGTGTGAGCGTCGGCCCTACGCCGGAGGTCTGAGCGTAGGTGCGGAGAGGCGGAACATCATGCGGCCGAAGCTCACCTGGTCCCCCTCGCGCACCGGGACCGTGCCGGTCACGCGCTGCCCGTTGACGCAGGTGCCGTTGGTCGAGCCGAGGTCCCGCAGGAGCCAGCGGTCGCCGTGCGCGGTCAGCTCCGCGTGCATCCGGGAGACGGTCTCGTGGCTGAGCCGCAGCCCGTTGCCCGGGTCGCGGCCGATGCGCAGGGGGTGCGGGCTGGGGGCGGGCAGCAGCAGTTTCGGCAGCCGCTCCGCCCGCCACGCCCGGCGGACCCGCTCGGGAAAGCCGGATACCCCGCCGACGACCCGCAACAGCCCGCGCGACCAACGGTTTTCGCGCTCCAGGTCCTGGGTGAGGGCTTCCAGCTCCTCGGGGCGGCTGGTCGTCAGCGCCACCTCCATGCGCCGCATGAAGGTGTCCTGGGAGAGCTTGCCCTGGGCGGCGCCCTCCCTGAGCACACCGAGAACACGGTCGCGCTGCGCGTCGGACAGGCGCGCGGTGGGCGTGTGGTACTCGAACGGGGACGTCACGGCTCGATTGTCGGTCCGACCGCCCCGGGGTGTCCAGAAGAACCCTGCTTTCCGCCCTCCTGACCTGCACCGGACCGCTGCGGATAACCGGGGGCGGCCCGTACGGAACGTTGCTAGGGTCGGCCGCTGTCGTCCGGTGACCACCGTGACGCACCCCTTCGCCTTTGGAGCTCAGTGCCCGACGCACCGCTTGATCTGACCATCCGTCCGCTGACCGGCCCCGAGGAGCTGAAGCTCTTCCTCGAACTCCCCTACGTCCTCGACCACGAACTCGCGGACGACCTCGCCACGGGCCGGCGCCGCCCGGAATGGATGTGGGTGGCGCTGCGCGGCGACCGGGTGGTGGCGCGGCTCGCCTGGTGGAGCAGGGACGGCGCGGCGCCGCTGCTGCTCGACTTCTTCGACCTGGACGACACGCTGCCCCTGGCCGAGCGCGAGGAGGCCGGGCTGCGGCTGGTCGGTACGGCGACCGCCGCCGTCGTTCCGGCCGGGGCGCCGCGCCCCGAGTACGGGCGGTTCGTGCCGCCCGACTGGCGTGAGGACCCGGCCGTCCGCGAGGCCGTCGAGGCCCGGATCCGGGTCATGGAGCGCACCGGGGCCCGGATGCTCGTGGAGCGCCTGCGCCTGGAGTGGCGCGCCGGGACCGAGGTGCCCGCCCCGGCCGGCCGACTGCGGTTCCGGCCGGTGGCGGGGCGCGAGGACCTGCTCGCGTTGATGACACCGGTGATGGAGGGCACCCTCGACGCGCACGGACAGGCGGACCTGGCGTCCGGCCTGACGCCGCGCCAGGCCGCCGAGAAGCATTACGACGAGGAGCTGGCCGGGTACGCGACGCCGCGGGAGTGGTGGCGCGTCGCGGAGCTCCCGGACGGCGAACCGGTCGGCTTCGTGATCCCGGCCCGTAACGACTACAACCCGATCATCGCGTACATCGGTGTGCTGCCCGCCCACCGCGGCCACGGCTTCATCGACGACATCCTCGCCGAGGGGACGCGGATACTGGCCGCGCAGGACGGTGTGGAGCGCATCCGGGCGGCGACGGACCTGGGCAACGTGCCGATGGCGAAGGCGTTCGCCCGCCTGGGCTACGTCAATTTCGAGCGCGCCTTCGACATGGTGTGGGAGGACTGACGGGCGCCTCGCCTCCATAGCACCATGGGCCGGGGCGACCGGGCCCCGGGAGCGAGGGAGTGCTGCATGTTGTTCGAGGTATGGGCACCCGACGCGGGGTCGGCCGCGCTGCGGCTGGCGGGCGAACTGCGGCCCATGGAGCCCGATCCGGGCCGGCCCGGCTGGTGGACCGCCGAGGCGGAGGCCGCGGACGGCGACCGGTACGGTTTCGCCCTGGACGGCGGTCCGGCGCGCCCCGACCCCCGCTCGCGCCGCCAGCCGGACGGCCCCGACGGCGAGTCGGCGGTGGTCGACCACGAGGCGTACGCCTGGCGCTCCGAGTGGCGGGGGCGCGAGCTGCCGGGCGCGGTCCTGTACGAGCTGCACATCGGCACGTTCACCACTGAGGGCACGTTCGACGCGGCGGCGGCCCGGCTCGGCCATCTCGCGGAGCTGGGCGTCACCCATGTGTCGCTGATGCCGGTCTGCCCGTTCCCCGGGGTGCACGGCTGGGGGTACGAGGGCGTGTCGCTGTGGGCCGTCCACGAGCCGTACGGCGGGCCCGAGGGGCTCAAGCGCTTCGTCGACACGGCGCACGGCCTCGGGCTGGCCGTCGTCCTGGACGTCGTCCACAACCACCTGGGTCCGTCCGGCAACTACCTCCCCGCGTTCGGCCCTTACTTCACCGAGACGCACCACACCCCGTGGGGCGCGGCGGTCAACCTGGACGCACCGGGCTCCGACGAGGTGCGGGCGTACCTGCTGGGCAGCGCGCTCGCCTGGCTGCGGGACTACCGACTCGACGGGCTGCGGCTCGACGCGGTGCACGCCCTGGCCGACACCCGGGCGCTGACCTTCCTGGAGGAGCTGTCCGCCGCGGCCGACGCGCTCTCCGCCGAGCTGGGGCGCCCGCTGCCGCTGATCGCCGAGTCCGACCTGTGCGACCCGCGCACCACGACCCCGCGCGCGGAGGGCGGGCTCGGGCTTCACGCGCAGTGGAACGACGACTTCCACCACTGCCTGCACACCGCCCTCACCGGCGAGTCCCGGGGCTACTACGCGGACTTCGCGGCCGCCCCGCTGGCCGGGCTCGCCAAGACGATGACGAGCGCCTTCTTCCACAACGGCACCTACTCCAGCTTCCGGGGCCGCACGCACGGCCGCCCCGTCGACGTCACGCGCAGCGCCGCCCACCGCTTCGTGGGCTACGCCCAGACCCACGACCAGATCGGCAACCGGGCCCTCGGCGACCGGCTCGCCGCCTCCCTCTCCCCCGGGCTGCTCGCCTGCGCGGCGGCGCTCGTGCTGACCGGGCCCTTCACGCCGATGCTGTTCATGGGCGAGGAGTGGGGCGCCCGCACCCCGTGGCAGTTCTTCACCGACCACACGGACCCGGAGCTGGCGGAGGCCGTACGGACCGGCAGGCGGCGGGAGTTCGGGGCGCACGGCTGGGCGGAGGAGGACATCCCGGACCCGCAGGACCCGGCCACCCGGGCCCGCTCCTGTCTGGACTGGGACGAGCCCGGCCGCGAGCCGCACGCCCGGCTGCACGCCTGGTACCGCGAGCTGATCGCCCTGCGCCGCACCCTGCCGGACCTGCGCGACCCGGACCTGGCGAGCGTGAGGGCAGCGTACGACGACGGGGCTCGGTGGCTCGCGGTGCGCCGGGGCGATCTGAGGATCGCGGTCAACCTCGACGCGGGGCCGGCCGCCATCCCGCTGGGCGACGGACGGCACCGGGGCGGTCCGGGGCGGGTCCTCGCCGCGTGGCTGCGGGTGGACCCGCCGGGCCCGGACGGGATGCTGCACCTGCCGCCGGAGTCCTGTGTGGTCCTCGCGGACGACTGATCCGAGGGCTACTCCACGATCGCGAGTTCGCGGGCGGTGGCGTTGAGCCGGCGCCCGCCGTCCTCGGTGACGGTCACGATGTCCTCGATGCGGACGCCGAACCGGCCCGGCAGATAGATGCCGGGCTCCACCGAGAAGCACATGCCGGGCACGAGCGGCTGTTCCTCGCCCTCGATCATGTAGGGCGGCTCGTGGGTGGTGACACCGATGCCGTGGCCGGTGCGGTGGATGAAGCGTTCCCCGTAGCCGAACTCGGTGATGACCGCGCGGGCGGCCCGGTCGATCTCCTGGCAGGCGACACCGGGGCGCACCGCCGCGCAGCCCGCCTGCTGCGCCTCGCGCACGATGTCGTGGACCCGCTGCTCCTCGGCGGTGGGTTCGCCGACGTGGACGGTGCGGGAGGTGTCGGAGCCGTAGCCGTGCTTGAGGCCGCCGAAGTCGAGGACGACCATGTCGCCGTGCTCGATGACGCGTTCTCCCGCCTCGTGGTGCGGGTTGGCGCCGTTGGGGCCGGAGCCGACCACGGTGAAGTCGACCTGGGAGTGCCCGTGTCCGGTGAGCAGCCGGGCCAGGTCGGCGGCGACGTCGGTCTCCTTGCGGCCGGAGAAGCGGACCTTCAGGATCTCCTCGTAGGCGGCGTCCGCGGCGGCCCCGGCGGCGGCGAGCCGTTCCAGCTCGTGGGAGTCCTTCACCGCGCGCAGCATCGGCAGCGCCTGGGTGAGCGAGGCGTACGAGGTGCCGGGCAGCCGCTGCTGGAGGCCGAGCAGGTGCATCGCCCAGGCGTTGTCGCTGATGCCGAACCGGCCCCGCTCGTCCAGCAGCGGGGCGGTGACGTCGTACGGGTCCTTGCCGTCCGTCCAGTCGCGCAGGGTCAGGGCGGGGGCGCCGACGGCCCTCTCCGCGTCCGGCGCCTCCAGCGTCGGCACGACCAGCACGGGGTCCCGGTCCGCCGCGAGGACGAGGAGGGTGAGACGTTCGGTGACCGCGGTCGGCTGGTAGCCCGTCAGGTACACCAGGTCGGGGCCGGGCGCGACGAGCACCCCCGCGAGCCCGGCCGCGGCGGCGCTCCCGGCGGCCCGCGCCATCCTGGCCCGGTAGTCGTCGGCGGTGAACGGCACGGGCTGGTTCGTGCTGGGCATGCGGGTCCTCCTGACGGCACGGAACGGCCCTCCCATCCTGCCCGCCCGCCGGTGCCCGCGCGAACGGGTCACCGGATGACGAGGTCGGCCAGGTCGCGCCCGGCCGCGACGAGCCGGGCGTTGGCCTCGTCCGACCGCGCCACCCAGCGCTCGGCGCCGGCCCGGGTCTTCCCGTACCGCACATGCCGTTCGACGAGCCGGGGCACGCGTACCGCGTCGTCCGGGTCGAGGTACCACGCCTCGTCCAGCAGCCCGCGCACCGGGGCCCAGGGCCCTTCCCCGTACAGCAGGTAGTTGCCCTCGGTGACGACGAGCGGGACTTCGGGCGGTACGGGGAGCGCCCCGGCGACCGGTTCCTCCAGGGAGCGGTCGAAGGCGGGGGCGTAGACGACGGTCCCGGGCTCGGGTGCGCGCAGCCGGCGCAGGAGGGCGGCGTACCCGGCGGCGTCGAAGGTGTCGGGCGCGCCCTTGCGGCCGGCCCGGCCGAGACGTTCGAGCTCCGCCTGGGCGAGGTGGAAGCCGTCCATGGGTACGAGGGCGGCGAGCGGGCCGAGCGCGTCGGTGATCCGCGCGGCCAGCGTCGACTTGCCGGCTCCGGGCGGCCCGGCGATGCCGAGGACGCGCCGTCGCCCGGTGCGGGCGAGGCGGTGCGCGCGGGCGGTGAGGTCGGGAAGGTCCATGCGGATAGTGTCGCGTCCGGGAGCGACGCCCCGTCGCCCTTCCGCGCAGCGAGGAGTTCCATGCCGCACATCGCCCTGGTCACGCTGGTCGTCCGCGACTACGACGAGGCCCTTTCCTTCTACACCGGCGCCCTGGGCTTCGAGCTGGTGGAGGACACCGACCGGGGCGACGGCTCGCGCTGGGTGGTGGTGCGCCCGCGGGGTGCCGAGGGTACGGGGCTGCTGCTGGCGCGCGCCAGGGACGAGGCGCAGACGGCGAGCGTCGGGGCGCAGGCCGGCGGCCGGGTCGGCTTCTTCCTGCACACCGAGGACTTCGCGGGCGACCACGCCCGGATGTCGGCGGCCGGGGTGCGCTTCCTGGAGGAGCCGCGCCACGAGACGTACGGTTCGGTCGCGGTCTTCGAGGACCTGTACGGCAACCGCTGGGACCTGCTCCAGCCGGCCTGACGCGGGCGCGTCCGCCGAGGGTCTCGGCCGCAGACCGGCCCTCCGTGTCGATGCGGACGGCGTGCTGCTCGGCGGGGCGCCCGTCCGTTACCGGGCCACGACCGCGCGGGTGCCGTGGGCGGACGTCGTACGGCGGCAGAGCTTCCCCGGCCGCACCAGGCCCTGGGTCGGCGCGCGGTCATCCGCCCGGACGCGGTCCCGCCGTCCGGACCGGGGCGGGCCGCTCTCTCACGGGCCGGACTGCGGGACCCCGTGCCGGGCCTGCCCGAAGGCGTGGTCCCGGTCGTGATGTGCCGCGCGGTCAACGGGTGGCCCCCCCGACCGTCCCGCACTGGTCGCCTCGGTCGGCGCCTTCGCCACCAATCGACCGGTGATCTTCGACGAGTAACGCGCCGGCACCCGCCCCGCTCAGCCTGCCGCGCCCGCCAGCGCGTCCAGGACCGGTGCGATCAGCGGGTGGGCCTCGGCTCCCCGGCGCACCGCCGCGAAGACCCGGCGGGTGGGGGCGGTCCCGCGCACCGGGCGGACCACCACGCCGGTCAGCGGCATGCCGCGGAGGGCGGTGCGCGGGACGAGGGCCACGCCGGCGGCGGCGCCGGCCAGGGCGACGACCGCGTGGAAGTCGTCCGAGGAGTGTTCGAGGTTCGGGGCGAAGCCGGCGTACTCGCAGGCCAGGACGACCACGTCGTGGCAGGGGTTGCCGGGGTAGGGCCCGATCCAGGCGTCCTTGGCCAGCTCGGCGACGGCCACCTGGTCCTGGCAGGCCAGCCGGTGGCCCACCGGGAGTACCGCGTCGAACGGTTCCGAGTAGAGGGGGACGCGGGTGAGCCGGCGGTCGTCCTCGCCCGGGGCGCCCCGGTACTCGACGGCGACGGCGACATCGACCTGGCGGTCCAGGACCATCGGCACGCTGGCGTCGCCCTCGGCGTCCTGGACGCGGACCTTGATGCCGGGGGCGGTCCGGCCCAGCGCGGCGATGGCGGGGGCGAGCACCAGACCGATGCCGGTGGCGAACGCGGCGACCGTGACCGTACCGGCCTCGCCCGAGCCGTACGCGGCGAGCTCGGCCTCCGCCCGTTCCAGCTGGGCCAGGACCGCGTTGGTGTGGGTGAGCAGGATCTCACCGGCCGGGGTGAGCCTGGCCCCGCGCGAGCCGCGTTCGACCAGCCGGTGACCGGTCTCCTGCTCCAGGGCGGCGAGCTGCTGGGAGACGGCGGACGGGGTCAGGTACAGGGCGGCGGCCGCGGCGGTCACCGTGCCGTGGTCCGCCACGGCACGCAGCACGCGCAGCCGCCGGGCATCGATCATGCGATCCATTGTCCCAGGTCGCGGGGGGGCCCTGACCGCCC
>NZ_JBMNDO010000004.1:0-141927 GCF_052542855.1 Streptomyces sp. SAS_281 | reverse complement strand
GATCTCCGGGGTGCGGCCCTTCGCCGTTTCACGTGAAACGTCCCGGGGCGGCTATCGCGTCGCGCCGGTGACCAGCCACTTTCCCGAGCGGGTACGAAGCCAGAGCGTCGCCATCCGCACGATCATCATCAGTGCCATCGCACACCACAGTGCACCGAGCCCGCCGCCCAGGGTGGGGACCAGGAGGGCCGCGGGAGCGAAGACGGCCAGCGTCACGAGCATGGCCCAAGCCAGGTACGGTCCGTCGCCGGCGCCCATCAGTACGCCGTCCAGGACGAAAACGACGCCGGCGACCGGCTGGGTGGCCGCCACCACCAGGAGGGCGGGCAGCAAGGCGTCCCGCACCGCCGTGTCGCTGGTGAACAAGGGGACGAACAAGGGGCGGGCCAGGACGATCAGCACGCCCAGGACCACACCGGACGCGATTCCCCACTCCACCATCCGGCGACACGCCTCGCGCGCGCCCTGAGCGTCGTCCGCGCCCAGATAGCGTCCGATGATGGCCTGCCCGGCGATGGCGATGGCGTCGAGGGCGAAGGCCATCAGGCTCCACAGGGAGAGGATGATCTGGTGGGCGGCGATATCGGTGTCGCCGAGCCTGGCAGCGACCGCCGTGGCGATGAGCAGGACCGCCCGCAGCGACAGCGTACGGACCAGGAGGGGGGCGCCCGCCTGGGCGCAGGCCCTTATGCCCGCAACGTCGGGGCGCAGGGACGCGCCGTGGCGTCGGGCACCCCGGACGACGACGACCAGATACGCCGCTGCCATCGCGAGCTGGGCGATGACGGTGCCCCAGGCGGATCCGGCGATGCCCAGGCCGGCACCGTAGACGAGGCCGGCGTTGAGGGCTGCGTTGGCGGCGAAACCGCCGATGGCGACGTAGAGCGGCGTGCGGGTGTCCTGCAGGCCCCGGAGCACGCCGGTCGCGGCCATCACCACCAGCATCGCGGGGATGCCGAGGCTGGAGATCCGGAGATAGGTGATGGCGTGGGGCGCCGCTGTGGCGGAGGCGCCGAACACCTCGGTGAGCCAGGGGGCGAAGGGGAGCGTCAGGGCGATGACGGCGACTCCGAGCAGGAGCGCCAGCCAGATGCCGTCCATGCCCTGCCGGATCGCGGAGGCGAGATCGCCGGCGCCCACCCGGCGGGCGACCGCTGCGGTGGTGGCGTACGCGAGGAAGACGAAGATGCTCACCGCGGTCGTCAGAAGGGCGGCGGCGACCGCCAGTCCGGCCAGCTGAGGGGTGCCGAGATGGCCGACGATCGCACTGTCGACCATCACGAACAGCGGCTCGGCCACGAGCGCGCCGAAGGCCGGGACGGCGAGCGCGATGATCTCGCGGTCGTGCCGTCGACGGCGGGAAGACGGGGTTCCCGGTGGCTGGATCATGGCAGCCAATCTAATCTTCCACAGGTAACAGATGCAATCAGCTGTGGGTCCTTACATTTGCTTCCCTGTGGGTAACTCTTGTGCAGGACACGCGGTGATCTCGCCCCCACCGCCCAACTTTTTCTCCCCCACAGCCAGTGGATGGGAAAAGGGCAGGTCACAGGGGTCTTTGCGGCGGCTCTATGAGTTTGTCCACAGTGCTGTCCCCCGGTCCGTGCACAGGTTCCGGCGGGTTCTCCACAGCATCTGCTCCCTCGTCCACAGGGCCTGTGGATAACCAGATTGGCTGACGGTGCAGAGCCGCCTACCGTAGTCCGGCGCCCCCACCCTGTTTCGGCTCTGCGGCACCGCAGAACTCGACACACCGGAACCGGAGTCGGGGGTCTTGTTTGTCGGTGCCGTGCCGTAAGAAAGAGAAGCACGGCTAGGTCCGCGGAGCGGACGGGAGGAGGTGGCCGGATGAGCATTCCCGAACCCTTGGACGACCCCTGGGCGGACACCGGCCCCGGCGACCGGCTGCCCGTATCCCGCCAGCGCAGGGGTGAGGACCGGGACCGTGGCGACCGCCACGACCGCGGTCGCGAGTCGCAGGACTGGGAAGGCGGTTCTGCGGGCTTCGAGCGGGTCCCGCCCCAGGATCTGGACGCGGAGCAGTCCGTGCTCGGCGGCATGCTCTTGTCCAAGGACGCCATCGCCGACGTCGTGGAGATCATCAAGGGCCACGACTTCTACCGCCCCGCGCACGAGACCGTTTATCAGGCGATCCTCGACCTCTACGCCAAGGGCGAGCCCGCCGACCCGATCACCGTGGCCGCCGAACTGGTCAAGCGCGGCGAGATCACCAAGGTGGGCGGGGCCCCGTATCTGCACACCCTCGTCCAATCGGTGCCGACGGCCGCCAACGCCTCGTACTACGCGGAGATCGTTCACGAGCGCGCGGTCCTGCGGCGGCTCGTGGAAGCCGGTACGAAGATCACGCAGATGGGGTACGCGGCCGACGGCGATGTCGACGACATCGTGAACTCGGCCCAGGCGGAGATCTACGCCGTCACCGAGCAGCGGACCAGCGAGGACTACCTGCCGCTCGGCGACATCATGGAAGGAGCCCTGGACGAGATCGAGGCGATCGGCTCCCGCAGTGGCGAGATGACGGGCGTACCCACCGGGTTCACCGACCTCGACGCCCTGACCAACGGTCTGCACCCGGGCCAGATGGTCGTCATCGCGGCCCGCCCCGCCATGGGTAAGTCGACCCTCGCCCTGGACTTCGCGCGCGCCTGCTCGATCAAGAGCAACATGCCCAGCGTGATCTTCTCCCTGGAAATGGGGCGGAACGAGATCGCGATGCGTCTCCTGTCCGCCGAGGCGCGGGTGGCCCTGCATCACATGCGTTCCGGCACGATGACCGATGAGGACTGGACGCGGCTGGCCAGGCGGATGCCGGACGTCTCCGCGGCCCCGCTCTACATCGACGACTCCCCCAACCTCTCCATGATGGAGATCAGGGCCAAGTGCCGTCGCCTCAAGCAGCGCAACGACCTCAAACTGGTGGTCATCGACTATCTCCAGCTGATGCAGTCCGGCGGTTCGAAGCGCGCCGAGAGCCGTCAGCAGGAGGTCTCCGACATGTCGCGAAACCTCAAGCTTCTGGCCAAGGAGCTGCAGCTGCCGGTCATCGCGCTCTCCCAGCTGAACCGTGGTCCCGAGCAGCGCACGGACAAGAAGCCGATGGTCTCCGACCTCCGTGAGTCCGGCTCCATCGAGCAGGACGCCGACATGGTGATCCTGCTGCACCGCGAGGACGCATACGAGAAGGAGTCGCCGCGCGCCGGCGAGGCGGACCTGATCGTGGCCAAGCACCGTAACGGCCCCACGGCGACGATCACCGTCGCCTTCCAGGGCCACTACTCCCGCTTCGTGGACATGGCGCAGACCTGACCGGCACCGGGCCGGGAAATGGAGTCGCCATACGCCGGAGCGGGCGGTAGTTGTTGACGATGACTTTCCCAGTTGAACAGTTGCTTCCCGGCACCCGGCGGTCCCTGCTGCACCGCGTCGCCACAGCTCAGGCCGAAGGGCGCACCCCCTCTCTGGCCGCCGCCGTCCAACGGCAGGGACAGGTGGTCTGGGAGGGTGCGCGCAGCTGCGTCGACGGTCATGCCCCGGACTCCGACACGCAGTTCAGGATCGGTTCCCTCACCAAGACCTTTACCGCTGTCCTGGTGATGCGGCTGCGTGACGAAGGGCTTCTCGACCTGGCGGATCCGCTGGAGAAGCACCTGCCAGGCACCGGCGCGGGCGACGTGACCATCCGCCAGCTGCTCGGCCACAGTGCGGGGCTCGGAGCGGAGACGACCGCGCCCTGGTGGGAGCGGACCCCCGGCAGTCTGCGGCCCACGCTCGCGAACGTGCTCGATGATCAGGTCGCGATGCATCCGCCCGGCAACCGGCACCACTACTCCAACCCGGGCTACACGCTGCTCGGTTCGCTGGTCGAGGCCGTGCGCGGGGCGTCCTGGGAGGAGGCGCTGCATGCCGAGGTGCTGGAACCCCTCGGTATGCACCGGACCAGTTCTCTTCCGCAGGCTCCGCACGCCGGCGGCTGGGCAGTACATCCCTGGGCGGACGCCTTGCTTCCCGAACCGGCGGAGGACCTGGGGCTCATGGCGCCCGCCGGACAGCTCTGGTCCACGACAGCGGATCTGCTCCGCTTCGCGGCCTTCCTCGTAGAGGGCGACGACCGGGTGCTCGGCGCAGCGTCGGTGGAGGAGATGAAGCAGCCGTCGGCCGCGCCCGCGCCCGGCGAGTGGGCCGATCACTACGGCCTGGGACTGCAACTGGTCAGGCGTAAGGGCCGTACCTTCATCGGGCACACGGGTTCGCTCCCCGGATTCCTGGCCGCCCTCTGGGTCAGCGCCGAGGACGATGTCGCTGCCGTGGTGCTCGTCAACGCGACGTCCGGGGTGGTGATCGGCGAGGTTGCCGCCGACCTCGTGGACATCGTCGCCGAGGCCGAGCCGCGCATCCCTGAGCCATGGCGCCCGCTGCCCGAGGTGGACGCCGAACTTCTCGCCCTGACCGGGCCTTGGTACTGGGCCACGCGCCCCAACATCCTGAGGCTGACCGCCGATCGCGGGCTGGAACTGCGGCAGGTGAACGGCCAGGGCCGGGGTGCCCGCTTCGCCGCCCGCCCCGACGGCACGTGGGTCGGCCTGGATGGCTACTACGCGGGGGAGACGCTCCGGGTCGTGCGGAACGCGGACGGCACCGTGAGCCACCTCGATCTGGGGTCTTTCGTCTTCACGCGTGAGCCGTACGACCCCGCGGCACCGGTTCCGGGCGGCGTGGACGAGGAGGGGTGGCGCGGCCTGGGGAACTGAACGCGGTCGGAGGCGCCCGGAACAGATGCTGCCCGTTTCACGTGAAACGGGCAGCACAGCGGCTCAGGCCGTCAACTCCCTTTCCAGCGGGGTTCGGAAGCGTGGGGTGATCCGGGCTTCCCCCACCCAACCCGCCAGCCGGGCAGCCTCGGCCTCGATCGCCGCCGTGGCCTCCCGGCCCGGATCGGTCAGCAGCCGCCAGATGAGCTCACCGTTGCCACGTTGGGCCCAGCCCCCCACGATCCGGCCGCCCCACCACACCGTGGGGCCGATGTTGCCCGAGCGGTCGAAGAGGGCTGCCCGGTGTTCGGCCGGCAGATGGAAGCCACGGTCCGCCCAGCCCATGCCGCTCGGGTCGAGCGCGGGCAGCAGGGCCGCCCAGGGGGCGTGGGTGGGGTCGGGCTCCGTGTCTCCGGGGGCGACCCAGGCCGGAGCCCCGTTGTCGAGCCGTACTTCCACGGCTCCGACCGCCGCGAGAGCGGTACGGACCTCGCGGGTGCCCCAGCCGGTCCACCACTTCAGGTCGGCCTCGGTGCCCGGACCGTACGCCCGGAGCCAGCGCAGGGCCAGTTCCGCCTGGGCCGGAGCGGTCTCCTCCACGGGCCGCGGGCGGGCCGGGGCCCAGCGGAACTGGCTGGATGTCCAGGAGCCCCGTGGCCGGTCCCTGCGGATCCGCCCCTCGGCGGCCAGGACCCGGATCACCCGGGTCGCTACGCCCTGGACCGCTTCCTGCTTCTTACCGGGAAAGACGGTGATCTTTGTCCGAAGGGCGGCCACGCCGGCGGCGAGCTCGCTGCCCGAGACGGGGCCGCTGCCGTCCAGGAAGGCGAGGGCACTCCTTTCGGTCTCGTCGAGCCACCGTTCGTCCAGGCCGTTGCCGTCCTCGCGGAGATGCTTGAGCAGAGTGCGGCGCTCCTTGGCGGCCACAGCGCGCGCGTTCGCCGCCTCGACATGCGGGGCCATCTCGGCGGACACGACGAAGAGGGTGTTGCGCATGGAAAGCATCCGGACCAGGGAGACGTCTTCGTAGAGAGACTGCTCGACCTCGGCTACGGCGGGCTCGGCGAGCCTGGCACAGGCCGAGAGGAAGACGGTGGCCGCGTCGGTCGCGTGGAGCGCGACGAGGGCATCGGCCACCGCGACGGGGGACGACACCCTCTCACCGGGGACCAGCAGATGGCGTCGGGCGATGCGGATCCGCCGCTCTTCGTCACTGATGCGTTGCACGTCGGCTCCTCAAGAACGCGGCAGGCAGGTCGGATGCGGCAGGCTAGAGGGCGAGCTTGAAGCCCACATGGCTGGCGACGAACCCCAGCCGCTCGTAGAAGCGATGCGCGTCGGTCCGGGACACGTCGGAGGTGAGCTGCACCAGTTGGCAGCCCTGGCGACGTGATTCGTCCACCGCCCACTGGATCAGCCGGGTGCCGAGACCGCTTCCCCGTTCGTCCGCGTGGACGCGGACGCCCTCGATCATGGACCGGGTCGAACCGCGCCGGGACAGCCCCGGAATCACCGTCAGTTGCAGGGTTCCGACGACGCGCTCCTCGCGCACGGCGACCATCATGCGCTGATTCGGGTCTTCGGCCAGCCGCCGGAGCGCTGCCCGGTAGGGCGCGAGGTCGTCCGGCGACTCCCGCTGGGCACCCAGCGGGTCGTCGGCGAGCAGGGCCACGATCTCGGCCAGATCGTCAGCGGTCGCGCGGCGTATGTCCAGATCGCTCATGATCCGCAGCCTACGCAGTCGGCAGGGGCTGGGCCGGAGGTTCGGGCTCTAGGCAGGCACTGCCTTCAGTTCCTCGACAGCCCGTACGAGCGGGGCCAGTTCGGGATTCTCGGCGGCCTCGTCGAGCGCGCTGCGCAGGGCGCGGTCGTTGGTGGGCCGGGCCTCGGAGAGCAGAGTGAGTCCGTCGGGGGTGACGTCGGTGTAGATGCCCCGGCGGTCGGTGTCACAGAGATACCGGGTCAGCAGCCCCCGGTCCTCGAGGCGGGTGACCAGCCGCGTGGTGGCGCTCTGGCTCAGCCCGACGGCGTCCGCCACCTGCTTCATCTGCAGGTGCCCGCCCGGGCCGCTGTGCTGTCGGCTGAGCACGTCCAGCAGGGAGTACTCGCGCACGCTCAGGTCGTGGCCGCTCTGCAGGGCCCGCTCGACGCGGGTCTCGATCTTGCCGTGGAGCAGGGACAGCGCGATCCAGCCCTGGGAGAGGGCGGTCAGGGCCGGGTCCGTGGCTGTCATGGTCTCTCCTCCGTGCCGGAGCTGCTTATGACCAGAGTAGCCGACGGCCGCAATAGTCGGCGCTTGCAATTAAAGCGCGTCTGCAATTATTGTCTACGCTCGTAAGGCGCAATGGCAATTGTCTGGGAAGGGAACCCATGCCGCTCGCACTCCTCGCCCTGGCCATCGGGGCATTCGGTATCGGGACCACCGAGTTCGTGGTCATGGGCCTGCTTCCCGAGGTGGCCGCAGAGTTTCACGTGTCCATCCCGGCCGCGGGCTTCCTGGCCACGGGCTACGCGCTCGGCGTCGTGCTCGGGGCGCCGCTGATGACCGCCCTCGGCACGAAGGTCAGCCGCAAGCGGATGCTGATGATCCTCATGGGCCTGTTCATCGTCGGCAATGTGGTCACCGCGGCCGCCCCGGTCTTCGAAGTGATGGTCGCCGGCCGTGTGATCGCCTCGCTCGCCCACGGTGCCTTCTTCGGTATCGGAGCGGTTGTGGCGGCCGATCTGGTCGCACCACAGAAGAAGGCGGGTGCCATCGCCCTGATGTTCACCGGGCTCACCGTCGCCAACGTCGTCGGGGTACCGGTGGGCACCTACATCGGACAGCACGCCGGCTGGCGGGTCACGTTCCTCCTCGTCGCCGCGCTGGGCGTACTCGGGCTGCTCGGCGTTGCCCGTCTCGTCCCGGAACAGCCCCGCGCGGAGGGCATCAGGCTGCGGCAGGAAATCGCAGCCTTCCGCAACGTGCAGGTCCTGCTAGCCATGGCGATGACGGTCCTCGGATTCGGCGGCGTCTTCGCGGCGATCACCTACATCACGCCGATGATGACGGAGACCGCCGGATACTCGGCCTCCGCCGTCACCTGGCTGCTGGTCCTCTTCGGTCTCGGCATGGTCGGCGGGAACCTGGCCGGCGGCAGGTACGCCGACCGCCGCCCGACGCTCATGCTCTCCGTGTCACTGAGCGGCCTCGCCCTGGTCCTGGCCCTCTTCACGCTGACCGCCCACAACAAGGTCGCGGCGGCGGTCACTCTCGTCCTGATCGGTGCCTTCGGCTTCGCGACCGTGCCTCCGCTCCAGAAGCGGGTGCTCGACCAGGCGGTGGACGCCCCGACGCTGGCCTCCGCCATGAACATCGGAGCCTTCAACCTCGGCAACGCACTCGCGGCCTGGCTCGGCGGGATCGTCATTGGTGCCGGCCTCGGTTACACGGCCCCCAACTGGGTCGGAGCGGTGCTCGCCGCATCGGCTCTGGTCCTCGCCCTCGCCTCCAGTGCGCTGGAGCGCCGTGCAGCCGCACCGAGTCGCCTCGTCGTCACCCACACCCCCGAGCCGACGGTGGTCCCCGAGCCCCGGACCTGATTCCGGAGGGTCAGCCCGTGGCCAGGCTGAAGGGCGCGAAGTACCGGTGCCAGTCCGTGTGCCGGCGCCCGCCGAGGGACATCACCGTCGTCTCCGAGTCCGACCGCAGTCCACAGCGTCCGAGCCAGTCCAGCAGTTCCTCGTGGCGGGCATCGACGTCCACGCGCAGCGGCCGGTCCGTTGCCCTGGCCAGCGAGGCCACAAGCAGCTTCGCCGTGGACGTGTCCTTGGCGATCAGCGGCCCGACGGCATGGTTCGCCCCGCTCGGCGAGAGCGCGGCGAACCCGGTCAGCTCGCCGTCCTCCTCGGCGACCCGCAGGTGGTCGGCGAACGTCGGGAGCCGGGTCAGCAGGTGCGTGCGGTCGAGTCCGAAGACGAGCGAGTCCAACCGCACCACGGCCCGCAGATCGTGGGCGGACGCAGACCGGATGACGGTCTCGGGGCCGCCGAGAGTCTCAGACCCCGCTGCCACAGCCGGCCGGAGAGCCCCGCTCAGGCGGATGGTGCGCCCCGACGGCGCGAATCCGAGCTCTTCGTAGAGGGGGCGGCCCGAAGCCGTCGCGTGGAGGCTGAGCGGGGTCTCCCCGGCGGCCTCGATCACCCGTCGCATCAGGTACCGGCCGACCCCGCGCCGGGCATGGCGTCCGGCGACCAGCAGCATGCCGACGGCGGCCATCTCGGGTCCGTACGAGAGCACCACGCAGCTCGCCATCAGGCCCTTGCTGTCGGGGTCATCGATGCCGTAGCCCGTCCCGGCGGCGAGCAGCAGCGTCCAGCGCTCCTCGTCGCGCGGCCAGCCCCGGTCCTCGCTGAGATCGGCACAGGCGACCAGGTCGTCCCGGGTGAGGCGCCGGATGGGGAGATCGGACAGCGGGCGGGGCAATGAGCTGGGCATACGGGCCAGGCTCTCCGACCGTTGATCGCCCGTCCACCGCTTTACCGGAACTGGCCGCGTCCCGCAGCGAAAAAAACGAGCCAGGGCCTTGGCCGCGAACGGTTTCACGTGAAACACGGACAGGCGGGAAAGCCGGCATGGCCCAGACGGGCCCGCGTGGGGCGGGAGGCCGGGCGGCGTGATGCGAGAGCCGCCGTCGTCCGAGCCGGTGGGACCCGGCGGCGGGCCCGGAGCCGTACGAGCCGATCGGCATCAGCCCAGGTCGGCGGCGTGCAACGCCCGGACCCCCTCGATGTTGCCGTCCAGATAGTGCCGCAACGACAGCGGTACGAGGTGCACCGCGGCGATGCCGACCCGGCTGAAGGGCACGCGTACGACGTCGTATTCGCCGCAGGGGGCGTCGATCTCGGGGCCGTGGCGCAGGGACAGGTCCATGGAGTCGAGGCGGCACACGAAGAAGTGCTGGACCTTGACGCCCTTGACGCCGCCCTCCTCGATGTGTTCCACGGTGTCGACGAAGCAGGGCACCACGTCGGTGATCTTGGCGCCCAGCTCCTCGTCCACCTCCCGGTGCAGAGCGTCGACAACGGTGGCGTCCTCGGGCTCGACCCCGCCACCCGGCGTGAGCCAGTACGGATCCACCCCGGGCTTGGTGCGCTTGATGAGGACGAGGTCGTCGCCGTCGAGCAGGATGGCGCGTGCGGTGCGCTTGACCACAGGACGTTCGGTCATGGCAGAAGCGTGGCCCATGGGACCCGTTCTGAAACACCGGGGCGCTGTCCGGCGCTCCTGTGGTCACCAGTCGACCGCCGCCCGCAGCAGCCATTCGTGCGCCCGGGCGAGATGCGGAAGCGCGAGCGTGCCGGTCCGCGCGGTCAGGAAGTAGGTGCGCAGGGGCGGGACGGGAGGGTCGAGAAGCGCCACCACCTCGCCGCGTTCCAGCGCGTCCTCGCACAGATAGCGCGGCAGCACGGCCAGCCCGGCACCGGCGGCCGCGCACTCCAGGACCGCCCGCAGATCCGGGGCGATCACGGCACCGGCGGTCGCGGGCGCTCGGTCGAAGACGGCGGCCCAGTAGCGGGAGACGAGCGGCAGGCTCTCGTGCACCTCCACCACAGGCAGGTGCTCCAGGACCACGGGCCCGTTGCGCCGCAGCGTGCCCGGCGCCAGCCGCCCTGCCCACCGGGGGGCGGCGACCAGGACGTGCTCCTCGTCGCAGAGCGGGGTGGCGGTGAGCAGCTCGCCGCGCGGCCGGGCCGTCACGACGGCCAGGTCGTGGTGCCCGGCGGCCAGGCCCTCCAGGGTCTCGTCCGTGTCCGCGGAGAACGAACCGCGCAGGGCGAGGCCCTGGGCGATCAGCGGTGTGAGCGCGGGCAGGACACGCAAGGAGAGAAACTCCGGCGGGCCCGCCAGATGCAGGGTCCGTACGCCCGACTCCTCATCGAGGCCGGTCTCGGTGATCTCGACCAGCGCGTCCAGATGCGGAGCGGCCCGATGGGCGAGTTCGTCGCCGATCGTTGTGGGGGTCACCCCCCGGGCCCTGCGCAGGAAAAGCGGACGGCCCAGCTGCCGTTCCAGGGTCCGTATCTGGGAAGTCACAGCAGGCTGGGAGAGGCCCAGGAGCGCGGCGGCGCGGGTGAACGAGCCGGCTCGGTGGACGGTGACGAAGGTGCGTAGCAGGGCCAGATCCACGTCTCGTCCTTCCGCTCTCACGCAGTGACGCATCCGATGGACCCCGAACAACCATAAATATGTCGATAGGTCGCTGCCGCTACTGTGATTGGACACTGACGCACAGTCAACTAGCCTGGGCGAGGCGGTTCTTCACGTGGAGAACGCGAAGGGCCGGGGGGTCCGAGCCACGAGGGGGGAGGCTCGGACCGCCGTACCGCCCGACGGGAGGCGGCGGAATCAGCTCCCGGCGGTGGCCGCGGCCAGCGCCTGTTCGACATCGGCCACCAGGTCGGCGGGGTTCTCGGCGCCGACCGAGAAGCGGATGAAGCCTTCCGGTACCGCGTCGCCGCCCCAGCGGCCCCGCCGCTCGGCGGTGGAGCGCACGCCTCCGAAGCTCGTGGCGTCCTCGACCAGCCGCAGGGCCGCCAGGAAGCGCTCTGCGGTCCCCCGGTCATCGAGCACGAACGACACCACGGAGCCGAAGCGCCGCATCTGGCGCACCGCGTTCGCGTACGAGGGGTCGGTGGGCAGGCCGGGGTAGCGCAGCCCGGACACGGCCTGGTGCTGGGAGAGCACCTCGGCGAGTGCGAGGGCGTTGGCGCACTGCCGCTCGATTCGCAGCTCCAGTGTGGCCAGCGAGCGGTGCGCGAGCCATGCCTCCATCGGGCCGGGGATCGCGCCGGCGATCTTGCGCCAGCGCCGCACTCCGGCCGTGAGCTCGGGGTCGCGGCAGCTCACATGGCCGAGCAGCAGGTCGCCGTGGCCCGTCATGCCCTTCGTGTCACTGGCCACCGAGAAGTCGGCCCCCAGTTCCAGCGGGCGCTGGCCGAGCGGGGTGGCGAGGGTGTTGTCGACGGCGACCAGTGTGCCGCCGGCGTGCGCGGCCTCGACGAGGCGCCGCACGTCGCAGACGTCGAGGCCCGGGTTGGAGGGCGTCTCCAGCCACAGGAGCTTCGCGCCCTCCAGCACGGCGAGCTGGGCGTCGCCGCCCGTCGGCGCGGTCCGCACCTCGACTCCGTACGCCTCCAGCTGCTCGCGCAGCAGGGGAAGCGCCTGGTAGCCGTCGTCGGGGAGGACGACGGCGTCGCCGCTGCGCGCCTGGGAGAGCAGGACGGCCGAGATCGCCGCCATCCCGGAGGCGAACACGGTGGTCTCCACGTCCTCGCCCGGTGCTTCGAGTTCCCCGATGGCCTGTTCCAGCCGGGTCCACGTGGGGTTGCCGTCCCGGCCGTAGGTGTAGGGGCCGGTGGGCTCGCCGGACAGGTGGTAGTGCGCGGCGAAGACCGGTCCGGGGAGGGTGGGCTCGTACTGCTGCGGCTCCGGCAGTCCCGCGCGTACCGCACGCGTTCCGTCGCCCTTGGTGCTCATGGTTCGTCCTCGCTTCTCTCCCCGGCCGGTCACCGGTCCTGGTGGCACTGTCTCAGGTGGACGCGGGCCGCTTCCCGCCGGGCGGATCAGTCCTCGTCCGGGAGGACGACGTTCAGCGCCCAGGACACGATCGAGACGATCAGGCCGCCGAGGACGGCGGTCCAGAAGCCGTGGACGTGGAAGCTCAGGTCGAGCACTCCGGCCAGCCATGAGGTGAGCAGCAGCATCAGGGCGTTCACCACGAGGGTGATCAGGCCCAGCGTGAGGATGAAGAGGGGCAGGGTGAGCAGCTTCACGATCGGCTTGACCACGACGTTGACCAGGCCGAAGACCAGCGCGACGAGGACCAGCGTCAGGGCCTTGCGGCCGGTGCTGCCACCGGTCAGCGTGATGTCCTGCACCAGCCAGATGGCCACGGCGAGCGCACCTGCGTTGGCGATCGTCTTGACTACGAAATTCATCATGTGTCTGATCGTGGCAGACATGATCGGTGGCGAACACCGGCTGGGCAGAGGCAAGGGGCGGACGGTCCATGAAGGCATTCAGGCTGGACGAACTGGAGGCGGAACGGGCCGCCAACGACGGCGCGTACCTGCAGTTCCTCCGCGAGCGGAACATGTCGGTCGGTCTGTACGCGCTGGACGCCGGCGACCTCGATCCGCAGCAGCCGCACGGCCAGGACGAGGTGTACTTCGTGGTCAGCGGTCGCGCGTCGATCACCGTCGGGATGGAAACGACACAGGTGGGGCGAGGGAGCGTCGTGTACGTACCCGCGGGGACGGCGCACAAGTTCCACCACATCACCGAGGACCTGCGCGTGATGGTGGTCTTCTCGCCGCCCGAGGGATGAGTCCGCGGCCGGGCCATCCCAGGGTTCCCTAAGGGATCGATCAGGGGAGGACAAGGGCTTCCCGGGGTCCGGCGGCCGTCTTTCGCCTCTAGCATCGAAGCAGGAACTCACAGAGACGAGGTAAGGACGATGGCCGTGCGGGAGATATTCGCTGGGATGCCCTGGTGGGTGAAGTGGATCGCGGTGCCCGTGATCGCGATCGTCGTGTTCGGTGGTCTGATCGCCAGCCTGGTCGCGTTCGTCGTGGGTGTGCTCTTCAAGATCCTTATCTTCGTGATCCTGGTCGGCGGGCTCGTCTTCGTCGTACGGAAGTTCATGTCGTCGTCCTCCCGAAACGGCTGGTGACCGCACGTCCGACGGGGGATTAGCCCAGCTGAGCTAAGGGGAAGGCGAATCGGCACCCGGCCCCGGGGCGGCCGATACAGTGACAGTCCTCTGCCACCGCCTGGGAAAACACCGTAAGTCACCACCCCGACCAGTGGTTTGTACGGGATCCGGCCTCCGGACCCCCAGGTCCGCGGCAGACCTGTGGGGGCGGCCCCCACGGGCGGGCTGACCGCCCGTCACCACGCCTGGGGGTGACCGTTGACCACGGCATCGAGTACGGCTGTTCCGACGCTCATCGGGTCGGTGCAGCGGGCGCTGAGGCTGCTGGAGGCTGTGGGCACCCATCGCGACGGGGCCCCGGCCAAACAGCTTGCGAGGGAAGCGGGGCTTCCCCTTCCCACCGCCTACCACCTGCTGCGGACTCTGACCCACGAGGGGTATCTGCGCCGGGAGAACGGCGTCTTCCGCTTCGGCGCCGCCGCCGAACGGCTGATGGGTGACCGCGCCCTGCAGAGCCGCCGCAGCGTCATGACCCGTTCGCTGGGCCGCTGGCGGGACATCGTGGGAGCCCCGGTGTACTGCGCCATCTACCGTGAGGGCGAGATCGAGCTCCTGGCCGTGGCGGACACCCCTGAGCGTCCGGCGGTCGACGAGTGGGCGGCGTTCCGCGAGACCGGGCACGCGCACGCGATCGGCCAGTGTCTGCTGAGCCGGCTGGACGAGAAGGCCCGCGAGGACCACCTGGACCGGCACCCGGTGCGCCCGCTGACCCGGTACTCCGTGCGTGACCGCGCGGCGTTCCTCACCCGGCTGCGGTCGCTGGAACGTACCGAACCGGTCATCGAGCGACAGGAGTACGCGCTCGGAACCGTCTGCGCGGCCATCCCGCTCACGGCCGGATTCACAGCAGCCGCGATGGCCATTTCGGTCCCCCTCCACGAGGAAGATCGGTTGCTGCCCGCAGTCGAACGACTACGCGGTGAAGTGTCGAGCCTCTTGCGTTCGTTCGTGTTCTCTATCAGTATCTGAAAAATCACTCCTTGTGATCTGCTATCGCGTGCACCACGATGGCGTCAATAGGGCCATGGGGGATCATTCCTGGCCAGATTCATCTACTGCGGGGTTGAACGATGCGCGAGTCGGTTCAAGCTGAGGTCATGATGAGCTTCCTCGTCTCCGAGGAGCTCTCATTCCGTATCCCGGTGGAGCTCCGGTACGAAGTGTGCGATCCGTACGCGATCCGGATGACCTTCCATCTGCCCGGCGACGCCCCCGTCACCTGGGCCTTCGGCCGTGAGCTGCTGCTCGACGGCCTCAACAGCCCCAGTGGTGACGGCGATGTGCATATCGCGCCGACCGAGCCGGAGGGGCTGTGCGATGTCCACATCCGGCTGCAGGTGGGCGCCGACCGTGCGCTCTTCCGGGCAGGCACGGCACCTCTTGTCGCCTTCCTCGACCGCACGGACAAGCTGGTGCCCCTCGGACAGGAGTGCACACTGGGTGACTTCGACGGCAATTTGGAGGAGGCGCTGGGGCGCATTCTGGCCGAGGAGCAGAACGCGGGCTGAAGCGGTCCGCGGTCCGGGGAGCGTCTTGCCACTCGAACACGGCGCCTGCCGATCGGGTGAATCACGCTGTGTGCTCCGGTCACGACCGCGCCCGCCGTCGCCGGCCCCTGCCGCTCCGCACGGGTGCCGAAGCCCCGGCTTCCGCGCCGACCCCCGTGCGGTCCGCCGAGACGACCAGTGCCGCGAGTGCTGTCGTCACCGGTACGGAGGCGACCAGTCCGATCGAGCCGACGAGGGTGCGCACGATCTCCTCCGCCACCAGTTCGCTGTTGGCGACCGTCCCCACGCTGCTCTGCGCGACCGTGAACAGCAGCAGGAGGGGCAGCGCGGCGCCCGCATAGGCGAGCACCAAGGTGTTGACCACGGAGGCGATGTGATCGCGGCCGATTCTGATCCCTGCCCGGTAGAGCTGCTTCGCACTCATGGTGGGGTTCGCCTGGCGCAGCTCCCAGACCGCCGAGGTCTGGGTGACCGTGACGTCGTCGAGCACTCCCAGGGAGCCGATGATGACGCCGGCCAGCAGCAGCCCGCTCATGTCGATGTGCGGATACAGGCCGTGGATGAGGCCGGTGTTGTCGTCGGTGTTCCCGCTCAGGCTCGCCCAGCCGATGAAGAGCGAGCCGAGCAGCCCGATCAGGAGCAATGAGATCAGGGTGCCGATGACGGCCACGGAGGTGCGGGCGGTCGGCCCGTGGCAGATGTAGAGCGCGATGAGCATGATCGCTCCGGCCCCGACGACCGCCACCAGCAGCGGATTCGAGCCCTGCAGTATGGCCGGAAGGATGAACAGGGTCAGTACGGCGAATGACAGGGCGAGTGCCACCAGGGCCATGACCCCGCGCATCCTGCCCACGAGCACCACCGCGAGGGCGAAGATCCCGGCCAGCAGGTACAAGGGAAACTTCCGGTTCACGTCCGTCACGGAGTACTGGAGGTCATGGGGCGCGTCGGGGGCGTATGCCACCACCACCCCCTGGCCCTCCCGCAGTTGCCTCGGCGCGTCCGGCTGCACGACCTCGATGAACCGGCGCCCCGAGTCGGGGCCGCTGGTGACCTCGACGGTGGCCTTCTCGCAGAGGGCGCCGGACACCGGCCGGCCCTCGGGGGGTCGGGTCTCGCCGCTGACGGGAAGCTGGGCGGCGTTCACGTCCTTGCAGTCGACCTTGACGACGCTCACCACCTTTCCCTGCTGGGTCTGCCGGTCGAATCCGACACCGGTTCGTTCGTGCGCCGGCGCACCACCTGGCCAGAGCACCACGAGACCGACGATCACGGCGGTCGCGAAGGGGATCAGCACGGCGGCGATCACCTTGCGCAGATGGATGGAGACGGGCGCTGCCGGGCCGTGGCTGTGCGTGTGCGCGTGCTGATGGCCCTGCGGTTCCGGGTCGCGATGAGGGGACGTCACCGGCCGATCATCGCAAGAACAAAGGGGCCCTCTGTTCAGCTCGCCCGTCCGGGGGCTAGCGTGGTGGCACCTTTGCACACGCGGGAGCTCGGAGCACCGGGCTGAGAGGGCGCTGACCGCCGTACGAACGTACGGGAGACGCTGCGCCGACCGCCGAACCTGTTACCGGGTAATGCCGGCGTAGGGAGTAGGTCTCATGACCACATCGGACACACGCACGCCTGCCTCCAATCAGGGCGACGAGGCCGGGAAGTCCATCGGCTGGCACAAGGGATACGTCCAGGGCCCGCGCCCCGACATCCGGGTGCCGGTCCGCCAGGTGCACCTGACCAACGGCAAGGACGTGACGCTGTACGACACGTCCGGGCCGTACACCGACCCCGCGACCGAGACGGACGTCCGGCGCGGTCTCGCACCGCTCCGGGAGAACTGGATCATCGCCCGCAGCGACACCGAGGAGTACGCGGGCCGCCCGGCCCGTCCCGAGGACGACGGGCTCAAGCACACCTCGCCGCGGGGCGGGTTGCGCAATCTGGACGCGGTGTTCCCCGGGCGGCCGCGCCGCCCGCGGCGGAGCCGGGACGGCCGGCCCGTCACCCAGCTCGCGTACGCCCGCAGGGGGGAGATCACCCCGGAGATGGAGTACGTCGCCGTCCGCGAGAACGTGGCGGCGGAAGTGGTGCGCGAGGAGATCGCGGCCGGCCGCGCGGTGCTGCCCGCCAACGTCAACCACCCGGAGATCGAGCCGATGATCATCGGCAAGCGGTTCCTGGTGAAGGTCAATGCCAACATCGGCAACTCCGCGGTGACGTCCTCCATCGAGGAGGAGGTGGACAAGATGACGTGGGCGACCCGGTGGGGCGCGGACACGGTCATGGACCTTTCCACCGGCCGCAACATCCACACCACCCGTGAGTGGGTTCTTCGCAATTCACCCGTACCGATCGGAACCGTCCCGCTCTACCAGGCCCTTGAGAAGGTCGACGGGCGGGCCGAGGAACTGACGTGGGACATCTACAAGGACACCGTCATCGAGCAGGCCGAACAGGGTGTGGACTACATGACGGTGCACGCCGGCGTACGCCTGCCGTACGTGCCGCTGACCGCCCGGCGCAAGACCGGCATCGTCTCCCGGGGCGGCTCGATCATGGCGGCGTGGTGCCTGGCGCACCACAAGGAGTCGTTCCTGTACGAGCACTTCGATGAGCTCTGCGAGATCCTCGCCGCGTACGACGTGACGTACTCATTGGGTGACGGGCTGCGCCCCGGGTCGATCGCGGATGCCAACGACGAGGCCCAGTTCGCCGAACTGCGCACGCTCGGCGAACTGAACGCGGTCGCCAAGCGGTTCGGCGTACAGACCATGATCGAAGGGCCGGGGCATGTGCCGATGCACAAGATCAAGGAGAACATCGACCTCCAGCAGGAGATCTGCGAGGAGGCGCCGTTCTACACGCTCGGCCCGCTGACCACCGACATCGCGCCGGCGTACGACCACATCACCTCGGGGATCGGCGCCGCGATGATCGCCTGGTGGGGGACGGCGATGCTCTGCTACGTGACGCCCAAGGAGCACCTGGGGCTGCCGAACCGGGACGATGTGAAGACCGGGGTGATCACGTACAAGATCGCGGCCCATGCCGCCGACCTGGCCAAGGGGCATCCGGGGGCGCAGGACTGGGACGATGCGCTGTCCGACGCCCGGTTCGAATTCCGCTGGGAGGACCAGTTCAACCTGGCGCTCGACCCGGACACGGCACGGGAGTTCCACGACGAGACCCTGCCGGCCGAGCCTGCGAAGACGGCGCACTTCTGCTCGATGTGCGGTCCGAAGTTCTGTTCGATGAAGATCAGTCACAGCATCACCGAGCAGTTCGGCGGCGCGGACGGCACGGAGGCGGCGGCCGACGAGGTCGCCGAAGGGATGCTCCGCAAGTCGCGTGAGTTCGCGGCGGGCGGCAACCGCGTCTATCTACCGCTGGCCGACTGACCTGGCACGGTCCGGTCGCGCACGGCTCCGGCGCCATCCGCCGGGGCCGTGGCGGTCAGTCCGGTTCGTGCTCCGGGCCGCCGAAGTCGGGGCTGGTGAAGTCCGGGCTGCTGTACGTCGGGCGGGGTGCCGCCGCCGGGCCCTCGTCCGGGCCGGCGAAGTCGGGTCGGCTGTAGCCGATCTTGGGGAGGCGGCCCGTCGGGCGGTGCGATGCGGGGATCACGGGGCCGGTGGCGGGCTCGGTGAGAGCGTCACGCAGGAAGGGCACGATGCCCCGCTCCAGCAGCGCCTGGCGCCAGGCGTCCTTGGCGAGGGCCACTTCGTCGGGCAGGTGCTCGCGGGCTTCCCCGGCCGGCAGGGACGTCGATCCGTTGCGCAGGGCTGCGACGAGCAGGCCGATGGCGGCTACGAGGATGGCGGCGGCCGTGGCGGCGGCGAAGAACCAGCCCGCGTCCACCATGGGGCGGGCGAACGCCGGTGGTGGTTCCAGCATCTTCAGGAGGTAGCCGACCAGCAGGAATATGGCCGCCGCCGTGCCCGCCAGCATCGGCGCAAGAACGGCGACGACCGCTCCTACACCGGCGCCCGTCCGGTCGAGGCCGTCCGGCGCTGTGCCGTCGGCCGTGTCCCGGGCGGGGGCGCGTGCCTCGTCACGGGCCTTCACGTACTGCTCGTACTCGGCGGCGGCCGTGGCGGTGATCAGGGCGACGGCCGCCATCGCCATGGTGCGCAGTTGGACGGCGTTGAGGCGTTCGCCGACGCCGGCCAGTTCCGGTCGTTCGTGTGCGTGACGCAGTGCGTCGTCGAGGAGCCGTTCGTACTCGGGCCGGTCCTCGGTCAGCAGGTGCGGAGCGCTGTTCATCTGCATCCCCCGATGCTCCGTCGGGCCTGTGTGCCCGCTGGGTCCGGGCAGTTCGGGCGGAAACGGAGGAGAGCCTGCTACTGATACGCCGATGGTAGAGCGCGCACGGCGCGGGGTGACAGAGGGTTTGCGGAAATAGCCCCCGTACCCGGCGTGGTCAGCCCGGGACGTCTCTTCCTCGCAGGGCGTCAGTCATGCAGGGGGAGTTGGACGACCAGCAGCTTTCCGGCCATGGTCACCCCGCCGTCCATGGCGATGGCGAGCCCGTCCGCGTACACGTGGGGTCCGTCGACCTGCGGACCGGCGCGGTCCTCGCCGTCCTCGGAGCCGACCTCGCCGGTCAGGTAAGGGATGGGGCTGTGACCATGGACGACGCGTCGGCCACCGTACGCCGCCATCAGCTCCTGGACGGCTTGGGCGCCCGAGTCGTCGCGGAAGGCGAACCGCTTGGTGAGCTTGCGGAACAGGTCCCAGCACTCATCGGCGTCGTTACGCGTCAGGATGGCGTGCACCGTGTCGTTGACGTCCTCGATGGTGGATCCGTAGTCGAGGTACGCCGTCGTGTCCGAGTGCATCAGGAGGTGCCCGTCCTCCTCGACGACGGCGTCGAGCCGGGACATCCACTGGAGGTGGACGTCCTGAAGGCGCTCCATGTCCGTCTTCTGGCCGCCGTTGAGCAGCCAGGCGGCCTGGAAGGTGGCCGTACCCGCGCCGGAGTTCACCGGGGTGTCGCCGAACCGTTTGGCGCCGATGAGCAGCAGCTCGTGGTTGCCCATCAGGGCCTTGCAGTAACCGCCGGCTGCCGCAGCCTCGGCGGAGAGCCGCATGACGAGGTCGATGACGCCGATGCCGTCGGGGCCACGGTCGGTGAAGTCACCGAGGAACCAGAGACGGGCGTTGCCCGCCGCCCAGCGGCCTTCGGAGTCGATCAGGCCCTGCTCGGCGAGGGCGGCGAGCAACTCGTCCAGGTAGCCGTGGACGTCACCGACCACGAACAGGGGGCCGAGGCCCGGATCGGCTGCGGGGCGCGGTTCGGGCACGGGCTGCACCTGAGCGGGTTCGTCGACGCTGATGACGGGAAGATCGCGCGCCGTCGGGGTGTACCCCTCCGGCGTCCCGCCCTCGGGGAAGGCGTTCCCCGGATGGGGAGACGCGGGCGGCGCGGGGGACTGCGCATAGGGCGGCACGCGGAAGTCGCGCAACGTCGCCGTCCGCACCACGGGTTCCTGACCGGCCCCCTGTGTCATCGACCCCTCCACACCACCGTCGCGCCGCCGTACACCTGCCGGGCCCTGCTGGTCGGGTTGGTCCGCGGTGTCGTGCGCCCATCATAGGAATGCAGATCGTGCTCTGGGACGCACCAGGGGTGGCAAATCCTTCCACATGCCAGGTTCGTCGGTCGATTGGTCCCAATTGCGATGATCAGTCCCCTGCCGGGGAACGCGGCGCACTGACCGTGGTGCGCGGCGGGCGGCGTTGTGAGGACGTCCGGACGATGAGTTCCGTCGGTACCACCCGTTCCACCGGCCCGTCATGGTCGATGCCCTCGATGGCGTCGATGAGCAGTTGGACGACTGCCGTGCCGATCCTCCGCGGCTTCAGCGAGAGCGTCGTGATGGGCGGCTCGGTCGTCGCGTACACCGTCGATTCGCTGCAGCAGACGAGGAGCAGGTCCTCCGGGACGCGCAGGCCGTAGCGGCGGGCGGCGGCCAGCAGGTCCGTGCCGTTCGGGTCGAAGAGCCCGTAGACGGCGTCGGGGCGGTCCGGACGGGCCAGCAGCCGGTCGGCGGCCACCGCTCCCGCGCACGGGTCGTGGGCGGGGTAGGACTCGTAGACCGGGTCCTGGCCCACCCGCTCGCACCAGTGCAGATAGGCGGTGGTGGAGAGCCGGGTGTACGTGTCGGTCGTGGTGCCGGTGAGGAGTCCGATACGGCGGGCCCCGGCGGCGGCGAGATGGTCGAGGAGGTCGAGCACGGCAGCCCGGTGGTCGTTGTCCACCCAGGCGGTGACGGGAAGCGACCCGGCGGGGCGGCCGTCGGATACGACGGGCAGCCCCTGCCGGACCAGTTCGGAGACGACCGGGTCCTGGTCGGACGGATCGATGACGACGGTGCCGTCGAGCGCCACGTTGGACCAGACGTCGTGGCGCGACGTGGCCGGCAGGATGACCAGGGCGTAGCCGCGGGCGAGGGCCGCGGAGGTGGCCGCCCTCGCCATTTCCGCGAAGTACGCGAACTCGGTGAAGGTGAAAGGTTCATCCCCGTACGTCGTCACGGTCAGGCCGATGAGGCCGGACTTGCCGGTACGGAGCGTGCGGGCCGCCGCGGAAGGGCGATAGCCCAGGCGCTCTGCGACCTCGCGGACATGGCGGCGGGTGGCGTCCGGGAGCCTGCCCTTGCCGTTGAGCGCGTCGGAGACGGTCGTGATGGAGACGCCGGCCGCGGCGGCCACGTCCCGGATTCCGGCACGTCCCTGCCTGCCGCCGCGCCGGGGGGTCTCCGTCCGGCTCACCTGGTGCTTCCCTGCTGCTGTCATGGCGAGCCGATAGTAGGGGGCGGGCGGGGAATTGGTCCGGTCGCATATTCACGCGTTGACAGGCACGTTTCTGCAAGGTCATCTGGTGTGAAACGCCTTATGAAACAAGGTAGTTGGTGGCGTGCGCCGACATGTGTCATGCGTCTGGCCGGATGGACCTGCCGAGGGGACGAGGTCTCGAGGAGGTCTCAACTCACCTTTTCGAGGGACGCGCGCCACGGAGTGAGCCACCGGCGCGCGCCACGCGAGGTCGCGCTCCCCCTCATTCCGGGGTTCACCGGACGAATCCGCTGTCCCCCCGTTCGCAGCGGCGCCCAATCCTCATAGGGTGAGCAGTATTGATGTGTACGGACGGTCGAGGAGGACCTGCGGTGAGCGAGACGAGCCCCAAACTGCGCGCCGAGCTGGACGGCGTTCCCGCCTATGTCCCGGGCAAACCGGCATCGGCGGACGGACCGGCCGCTTTCAAGCTCTCCTCCAACGAGAACCCGTATCCGCCGCTGCCGGGGGTGATGGAGAGCGCGCTCGCAGCCGCTGAGCACTTCAACCGCTACCCGGACATGGCCTGCACCGGTCTGATGAACGAGCTGGCCGACCGTTTCGGTGTGCCCGTGTCGCATCTGGCCACCGGCACCGGTTCGGTCGGCGTGGCCCAGCAGCTGTTGCAGGCCACCTCGGGCCCGGGCGACGAGGTGATCTACGCCTGGCGATCCTTCGAGGCGTACCCGATCATCACGCAGGTCAGCGGCGCGACCTCGGTCAAGGTGCCGCTGACCGACGGTGATGTGCACGACCTGGACGCGATGGCGGACGCGGTCACCGACCGGACGCGGCTGATCTTCGTCTGCAACCCGAACAACCCGACCGGCACCGTCGTGCGCAGGGCTGAGCTGGAACGATTCCTCGACCGGGTGCCCAGCGATGTGCTCGTGGTGCTGGACGAGGCGTACAAGGAGTTCATCCGGGACACCGAGGTCCCCGACGGCATCGAGATCTACCGGGACCGCCCCAATGTGGCGGTGCTGCGGACGTTCTCCAAGGCGTACGGGCTCGCGGGGCTGCGGGTCGGCTTCGCGGTGGCCCACGAGCCGGTGGCCGCCGCGCTGCGCAAGACGGCGGTGCCGTTCGGTGTCAGCCAGCTCGCCCAGGACGCGGCGGTGGCCTCGCTGCGCGCCGAGGACGAGCTGCTCGGCCGGGTCGGCTCACTGGTGTGCGAGCGGGACCGGGTCTCCGAGGCCCTGGCGCGGCAGGGCTGGACGGTGCCCGAGTCCCAGGCGAACTTCGTCTGGCTGCGGCTGGGCGACCGCACCCTGGACTTCGCGGCGGCCTGCGAGAAGGCCGGAGTGGTGGTCCGGCCGTTCGCCGGCGAGGGTGTGCGCGTCACGATCGGTGAGAGTGAGGCGAACGACCTGTTCCTGAAGGTGACGGAGTCGTTCCGCCAGGAGCTGTAGCCGGCATCGTCCGGCAGCGGGCCCCGCATCTCGTGAGAGGTGCGGGGCCCTTTCGTGTGCCCGGCGCGGGACCGGCGGGTGACAGGGGGACCCCGGGCGAAGGCCCCGAAAGTGTGTGCGCCATAATTGCTTGTGAATGTGAACGCGTTCACAAGCGTGTCCTGCTTCCTCCCGTGATCCCTCGGATTTCACGGACAAATCGCCGCTGCGGCGGCGATGACGTAAGGAGAAGACGACGTGGAGCTAGCTCTGGCGCCGGAGACCCTGGCGCGATGGCAGTTCGGTACGACGACCGTCTACCACTTCCTCTTCGTTCCTCTGACGATCTCTCTCGCGGCGCTCACCGCCGGCCTGCAGACCGCCTGGGTGCGGACGAACAAGGAGAAGTACCTCAGGGCCACCAAGTTCTGGGGAAAGCTCTTCCTGATCAACATCGCCATGGGCGTCGTCACCGGCATCGTCCAGGAGTTCCAGTTCGGGATGAACTGGTCCGACTACTCGCGGTTCGTCGGTGACATCTTCGGGGCTCCGCTCGCGTTCGAGGCCCTGATCGCGTTCTTCTTCGAGTCCACCTTCATCGGTCTGTGGATCTTCGGCTGGGACAAGCTGCCGCAGAAGATCCACCTCGCCTGCATCTGGATGGTGTCCCTCGGCACCATCCTCTCCGCCTACTTCATCCTGGCGGCCAACTCCTGGATGCAGCACCCGGTCGGCTATCGCATCAACAAGGAACGCGGACGCGCCGAGCTCACCGACTTCTGGCACGTGCTCACGCAGAACACCGCGCTGACCCAGTTCTTCCACACCATCACGGCCGCCTTCCTGGTCGGTGGCGCGTTCATGGTCGGTATCGCGGCTTTCCACCTGGCCCGCAAGAAGCACATCCCGGTGATGCGGACCTCGCTGCGGCTGGGCCTGATCACGGTGGTGATCTCCGGCCTGCTGACCGCCGTCAGCGGTGACCAGCTCGGCAAGGTGATGTTCAAGCAGCAGCCGATGAAGATGGCGGCGGCCGAGGCGCTGTGGGACGGGCAGAACGCCGCCCCCTTCTCGATCTTCGCCTACGGAGACGTCAGCAAGGGCCACAACTCTGTCGAGATCTCCGTACCCGGGGTGCTGTCCTTCCTCGCCGACGACGACTTCCACTCGTATGTGCCGGGCATCAACGACATCAACAAGGCGGAGCAGGAGCGCTTTGGCCCTGGTGACTACCGGCCCAACATCCCCGTCGCCTTCTGGAGCTTCCGGTGGATGATCGGATTCGGCATGGCCTCGTTCGGCCTCGGCATCCTCGGCCTGTGGCTCACCCGTAAGAAGTTCATGCTGCCCGAGGCGATGCGGACGGGTGAGGACGAGGTGCCGCGTCTGGTCCTCTTCAAGACCAAGGCCCTGAGCCCGCGCCTCGCCCGGTGGTACTGGATCGTCGCCGTGTGGACCCTGCTCTTCCCGCTGATCGCCAACTCCTGGGGCTGGATCTTCACCGAGATGGGCCGACAGCCCTGGGTGGTCTACGGCGTGCTCCGGACCCGTGACGCGGTCTCCCCCGGCGTCTCCCAGGGCGAGGTGCTGACCTCCCTGATCGTCTTCACCGTGCTGTACGCGGTGCTCGCCGTCATCGAGGTCCGGCTCCTCCTGAAGTACATCAAGGCCGGACCGCCGGAGCTCACGGACGACGACCTCAACCCGCCCACCCGGATCGGCGGCGACCACGACGACGCCGACCGGCCCATGGCCTTCTCCTACTGAGAGCGGGAGCCGAGAAATGGAACTCCACGACGTCTGGTTCGTGCTCATCGCCGTCCTGTGGACCGGCTACTTCTTCCTGGAGGGCTTCGACTTCGGGATCGGCGTCCTCACCAAGGTGTTGGCCCGGGACCGCAAGGAACGGCGGGTGCTGATCAACACCATCGGCCCGGTCTGGGACGGCAACGAGGTCTGGCTGCTCAGCGCCGGCGGAGCGACCTTCGCCGCGTTCCCCGAGTGGTACGCCACGCTGTTCTCCGGCTTCTACCTGCCGCTGCTGCTCATCCTGCTCTGTCTGATCGTGCGCGGTGTCGCCTTCGAGTACCGGGCGAAGCGACCCGAGGAGAAGTGGCAGACGAACTGGGAGCACGCGATCTTCTGGACCTCGTTGATCCCCGCCGTGCTGTGGGGTGTGGCCTTCGGCAACATCGTGCGCGGCGTGAAGATCGACGCGCACATGGAGTACACGGGCAGCGTCCTGGACCTGCTGAACCCCTACGCGCTCCTCGGTGGCCTGGTCACCCTCACCCTCTTCACCTTCCACGGCGCGGTGTTCGCCGGGCTGAAGACGGCCGGTGACATCCGGGCCCGGGCGCGCGGGCTGGCTCGCAAGCTGGGCGTCGTCACGGCCGTGCTCGCACTCGCCTTTCTCATCTGGACCCAGACCGAGAACGGGGACGGGCGGAGCCTGATCGCGATGGTCGTGGCCGCGGCGGCGCTGGTCGGTGCGATCGTGATGATCGCGGCCGGCCGGGAGGGGTGGTCCTTCGCGCTCTCCGGCCTGGCCATCGCCGCGACGGTCGCCATGTTGTTCCTGACGCTCTTCCCGAACGTCATGCCGTCGTCGTTGAACGACGCCTGGAGCCTCACGGTCACCAACGCCTCGTCCAGCCCGTACACGCTGAAGATCATGACCTGGTGCGCCGGTATCGCCACCCCGGTCGTGCTGCTCTACCAGGGGTGGACGTACTGGGTGTTCCGCAAGCGGATCGGCACCCAGCACATCGCCGAGGCGCACTGACGCAGTGAGTGCCCTGACCGAGCCGAGCCGCAAGGGATGTTTCACGTGAAACCGATCGACCCGCGCCTGCTCCGCCACGCCCGCGCCACACGCCTGTTCATGGTGGCCGTGGTGGTTCTCGGCTTTGCCGGGGCGGCGCTGGTCATCGCCCAGGCCATGCTCATCGCCGAGATCGTGGTGGGCGGATTCGAGGACGGGCTCTCGGCGGGCGGGCTGCGCACTCCGCTCCTGCTGCTCGCGGCGGTCGCGCTCGGGCGGGCCCTGGTCGCCTGGCTCACCGAGCTGGCCGCCCACCGGGCCGGTGCGGCCGTGAAGTCCGAACTGCGCCGACGACTGCTCGACCGGGCCGCGGAGCTGGGGCCGGACTGGCTGAGCGGGCAGCGCACCGGCTCGCTGGTGACGCTGGCGACCCGGGGGATCGACGCGCTGGACGACTACTTCGCCCGGTATCTGCCCCAGTTGGGCCTCGCGGTGGTCGTGCCGGCGGCCGTGCTGGCCAGGGTCGTGACCGAGGACTGGGTGTCCGCGGCGATCATCGTGGTCACGCTGCCGCTCATCCCGCTCTTCATGATCTTGATCGGCTGGGCGACCCAGTCGCGCATGGACCGTCAGTGGCGGTTGCTTTCCCGGCTCTCCGGCCACTTCCTCGATGTGGTGGCGGGACTGCCGACGCTGAAGGTGTTCGGCCGGGCGAAGGCACAGGCCGAATCCATCCGCAGGATCACTTCGCAGTACCGCCAGGCAACTCTGCGCACCCTGCGGATCGCCTTCCTGTCGTCCTTCGCCCTCGAACTCCTCGCCACCCTCTCCGTGGCCCTCGTGGCGGTCACCATCGGCATGCGGCTCGTGCACGGTGAACTCGACCTCTACACCGGTCTGCTGGTCCTGATCCTCGCGCCCGAGGCATACCTGCCCATCCGGCAGGTGGGGGCGCAGTTCCACGCGGCCGCCGAGGGCCTTTCGGCGGCTGAGGAGGTCTTCGCGGTCCTGGAGACGAAACCCCGCCCGAGCGGTACGGAGGAGGTCCCCGCGTCGCTGCGACTGGAGCTGGAGGGGGTGACGGTACGGCACGAGGGGCGGTCCGAGCCCTCGCTCGCCGCCACCTGGCTCACCGTCGAAGAGGGGGAGACGGTCGCCCTGGTCGGCCCGAGCGGTGTGGGCAAGTCCACGCTGCTGAACGTGGTGCTGGGCTTCACGGCCCCCGACGAGGGCCGGGTACGGGTCGGCTCCACCGATCTGGCGGACATCTCCCTCGAACGCTGGCGGGAGTGCATCGCCTGGGTGCCGCAGCGACCCCATCTCTTCGCCGGCACCATCGCGGAGAACGTGAGGCTCGCCCGGCCCGCCGCCGACGACAGCGCGGTGACGGCGGCGCTGCGCGCGGCGGGGGCGTACGAGTTCGTGCGAGGGCTCCCGGACGGCGATCGCACGGTGCTCGGTGAGGACGGCGCCGGTCTCTCCGCGGGCCAGCGGCAGCGGATCGCCCTCGCCCGGGCCTTCCTCGCCGATCGCCCGGTGCTGCTGCTCGACGAGCCGACCGCGAGCCTGGACGGCGAGACGGAGGCGGGGATCGTCGAGGCCGTACGGAGACTGGCCGCGGGCCGGACCGTGCTGCTGGTGGTGCACCGGCCGGCGCTGCTGCCGGTCGCGGACCGGGTGGTGACGCTGACGGCCTCGGCCGCCGTGGCGCAGGAATCCCCTGTCGCGCCGCCCAGGCCGTCCAGCTCCGCGAGCGCGCCCGGCGACATTCTGCCGACCGAGCCTGCGCCCACGGACGAAGCGCCCGAGGAGACCACGCCAACGCGTCGGCACGTGCTGACCCGGGTCCGGGACGCCGCCGGTGCCCAACGTGCCCGGTTCGGGCTCGCCCTGCTGCTGGGAAGCCTCGCCCTGGGATCCGCCGTCGGGCTCATGGCGGTCTCCGGCTGGCTCATCTCCCGGGCGTCCGAGCAGCCGCCCGTCCTCTATCTGATGGTCGCGGTGACGGCCACCCGTGCGTTCGGTATCGGCCGGGCGGTCTTCCGCTACGCCGAGCGTCTCGTCTCGCACGACGCGGTCCTGCGGATGCTCGCCGAACTGCGCGTCGCCGTGTACCGCAGTCTGGAGCGCATCGCGCCGGGCGGACTGCGCGGCGCCCGGCGCGGGGATCTGCTCTCGCGGCTGGTCGCGGACGTGGACGCGCTCCAGGACTACTGGTTGCGGTGGCTGCTGCCTGTCGGCACCGCCGTCCTCGTGGGCGCCGCGACCGTCGGCTTCACCGGCTGGCTGCTTCCCCAGGCGGGCCTGGTTCTGGCCGTGGGGCTGCTGCTGGCGGGTGCCGGGGTCCCGCTCGTCAGCGCTGCCTGCGCCCGCCGCGCGGAACGACGGCTGGCCCCCGCCCGCGCCGCTCTGGCCACCCGGATCACCGATCTGCTGGGCGGGACGGCCGAGCTGACCGTGGCGGGCGCCCTGTCGGGACGCGCGGCCCGTACCCGTGCGGCCGATGCAGCCCTCACCCGGATCGCGTCGCGTGCGGCGACGGCGACCGCGCTCGGGAGCGGCCTCACCGCTCTGGTCGCCGGCCTCACCGTGGTGGCCGCCGCGCTGGTGGCCCTTCCGGCGGTGGCGGACGGGCGGCTCGCCGGTGTGGAACTCGCCGTAGTCGTCCTCACCCCGCTGGCCGCCTTCGAGGCCGTGACCGGTCTCCCGCTCGCCGCCCAGTACCGGCAGCGGGTCAGCCGGAGCGCGGAGCGCGTGTACGAGGTGCTGGACGCCCCCGTGCCCGTACGGGAGCCCGAAGCACCGGCCGCGACGCCGGCGAACCCGTTCCCGCTGGAGGTACGCGGGCTGTCGGCCCGGTACGCGGACGCGGCCGACGACGCGCTCGCCTGCGTGGACCTCACGCTGGAGGCGGGCCGCCGGATCGCCGTCGTAGGGCCCTCGGGGTCCGGCAAGACCACGCTGGCCCAGGTGCTGCTGCGCTTCCTGGACGCGCGGACGGGCACCTACCGGGTCGGCGGCGTGGACGCCTCGACGCTGGACGGTGACACCGTGCGGAGGTTCGTCGGGTTGTGCGCCCAGGACGCCCATATCTTCGACAGCTCGCTGCGGGAGAACCTGCGGCTCGCCCGTCCCGCCGCGACCGAGCCCGAACTGCGCGACGCCCTGGCCCGGGCCCGCCTGCTCGACTGGGCGGACGCGCTGCCGGACGGGCTGGACACCCTCGTCGGGGAGCACGGCGCTCGCCTCTCCGGGGGCCAGCGCCAACGGCTCGCCCTGGCCCGGGCCCTGCTCGCGGACTTCCCCGTCCTCGTGCTGGACGAGCCCGCCGAGCACCTGGACCTGCCGACCGCGGACGCCCTGACGGCGGACCTGCTGACGGCGACCCTGGGGCGTACGACGGTTCTGATCACGCACCGGCTCGCCGGTCTCGAAGCCGTGGACGAGGTGGTCGTCCTCGACGCGGGCTCGATCGTTCAGCGGGGCCCGTACGACGTACTGGCCTCGGTCGACGGGCCGCTCCGCCGGATGCTGGCGCGGGAACGGGAGAGCGTCGGACGGCCGGAATGGGCCGTGGGGGCGCGCTCGTAGGCGTTGCCCCGCCGCTGGACCTCCCTTCCGGGCGGAGCGCGATCGATTCCGACTTTCCAGGTCAAATGTGACTAATTAGGCTCGCAGTATGTCTGAGGAGGATCCGGCCAGGAGCCTGCAGGGCCTGTCCACCGAGCTCACCGCCCAGGTGCCGCGCCTGCTGGAAGCCATGCGCTCCGTGGGGACCGGCCTCGAACTGCATTCCACGCTCGACCGGATCTGCGAGACGGCGGCGGAGCTGGCCCACGCCCGCTACGCCGCGATCGGAGTCGTGAACGAGGAGGGTGAAGGACTCTCCGACTTCGTCACCCATGGGGTTCCCGACCCGGTGGCGCACGAGATCGGCCGACGGCCCGACGGGCACCGGGGGCTGCTCGGCGCCCTCATCCACGACCCCCGCCCGCTGCGCCTCGCGGACCTGACCACCGATCCGAGGTTCGCCGGATTTCCGCCCGGCCATCCGCTCATGCGCACGTTTCTCGGCGTTCCGATCAGGGTCCAGGGCGAGATCTTCGGCAATCTGTATCTCGCGGAGAAGGACGGCGGCGGAGAGTTCAGCGACTACGACCTGCACCTGGTGCGGGTCCTCGCGACGGAGGCCGGGATCGCCATCGGCAACGCGCGGCTGTACGAGGCGGCCCGGCAGCGCGAGCGGTGGATCGACGGCTCGGTCGCCGTGACGACCGCGCTGCTCTCCGGCAGCGACGCCGACGAAGCGCTCACGGTCGTCGCGGAGCAGGCCCGCCGTCTCGCGGGCGCCGCGGCCGGCATCGTGCTGTTGCCGGCCGAGGGCGGCGGTCTGGAGATCGTCGCCGTCTCGGCGGATGATCCGGCCGACTCGCTCGGGGTGATCGTTCCGGCCCAGAGCCCCGTGGTGGGCATGCTCCTGAGCGGCGAGGCGGTTTTCGTGGACGACTCGGCCACCGACACCCGACTGATCACCAGGCTGGCGGATCCGTTCGGTCCGAGCATGCTGCTGCCCCTGCACAGCGGGGGCCGGGTGCTGGGCGCGCTGGCGATGCCCCGGGCCAGGGGCGACCGGTCCTTCACGGAGACGGAACGGACGCTGGCCACCCAGTTCGCCTCGCAGGCCGCGCTGGCCCTGATGATGGCCGAAGCCCAGCGCGACCGGGAACGCCTCGCGGTCTACGAGGACCGCGACCGGATCGCCCGCGACCTGCACGATCTGGTCATCCAACGGCTGTTCGCGACCGGGATGATGCTCGAGAGCGCGCAGCGGCGGTCGGACGTGCCGGAGGTGCAGACCGGGGTCGGCCGGGCGGTGGACGAGCTGGACGTGACCATCCAGGAGATCCGGACCGCGATCTTCGCGCTCCAGCAGGAACCGGCGGAGGCGCCGTCCGGGCTGCGCACCCGGGTCCTGCGCGAGATCAACATGGCCGCCGTGCCTCTGGGTTTCAAGCCGTTCCACCGCTTCGTCGGGGCGGTCGACTCGCTGGTCGGCGAGCTGACGGCCAAGAACTTGATCGCGGCGCTGCGGGAGGCGCTGTCCAATGCCTTCCGGCACGCCGCCGCGGCGCGCATCGAGGTGGTCGTGGACGCGACCGTCACGCTGGACGACGGGCGGAACGCGGTGCGGCTCTCGGTCGCCGACGACGGGGTGGGCATGCCGGAGGGTGGACGCCGCAGCGGTCTGCGGAACCTGGCCCGCCGGGCGGAGTCGCTGGGCGGGGCGAGCTGGTTCGAACAGGGGATCGGGGAGGGCGGCGGCGGTACGACGGTGGTGTGGCAGGCACCGCTGTGAGCACTGCTGCGCGGCCTCAGGGACAGGCCGGGCCCCAGGGGCCCGGCCCGCAGGCCCCTGGGCTCAGCGTCCCGCGAGGCTTCCCGCTCGTTCGGCGAGGATGCGCTCGATGACCACGGCCACGCCGTCCTCGTTGTTGGTGACCGTCCGGCCGGACGCGGCGGCGAGGGCGGCCGGGTGGGCGTTGCCCATGGCGTACGAGGTGCCGGCCCAGCTCAGCATCTCCACGTCGTTGGGCATGTCACCGAAGGCGACGACCTCGGCGGCCGCGATGCCGCGCTCGGCGCAGCACAGTTCCAGGGTGCTGGCCTTGGAGACGCCAGGCCCGCTGATCTCGATGAGCGCGGTGGGGCTGGACCGGGTGAAGGCGGCCCGTTCCCCGGCGGCCGCCCGGGCCAGCGCCAGGAACTCGTCCGGGTCCAGCTCGCCGTGCTTGGCGAGCAGCTTCAGCACGGGCACGCCTCCGCCCGGGGTCTCCTCGTGCAGCAGCTTCTCCGCGACCGCGATGGTGGCACCCGGGTCGAGGTGGAAGGGCGGATAGGCGGGCTCGTAGTGGATACCGGTGGTCAGCTCGACGGCGAAGGACGTGCCGGGCGCGGCGGCGCGCAGCGTGTGGACGACGTCCAGGGCCGTCGCGCGCTCAAGGCCCCGCACCTTCAGCAGCCGTCCACCGGCGTGCAGATCGGCGACGGCGGCGCCGTTGGCGCAGATCGCCAGACCGTGTCCGTGGACGTGGTCGCTGACGACGTCCATCCAGCGGGCGGGGCGGCCGGTGACGAAGAAGACCTCGACGCCCGCCTCCTCGGCGGCGGCGAGTGCCCGGACCGTGCGGTCCGAGACGGTCTTGTCGTCGCGGAGAAGAGTGCCGTCCAGATCCGTGGCGATCAGCCGGGGAGCGACAGGCGCGGACTGCTCGATAACGGTGGTCACCCGTACATTCTCGCGTACGAAAGCGCACGGGCGTGCGGAGGGTCGCACATTTGAGAGCCTATGGCTCTGACCTCCGAACATTCCTCCGGCATATGTCCGCGTCGCCCCGGAGTCGTGAGGAGAAGACGGGGAACACGGGCGGGATGGGAGAGATCCGGGTCGGCACCTGCTCATGGACGGACAAGGCCCTGTTGGCCAGCGGCTGGTACCCCCGGGGCAGCCGCGACGCGGAGGGACGGCTACGGCACTACGCCGCGCGGTTCCCGGTGGCGGAGGTGGACTCCACGTATTACGGGCTGCCCAGCATCCGCAACAGCCGTCTGTGGACCGACCGCACCCCGGACGGCTTCCGGTTCGACGTGAAGGCGTTCTCCCTGCTGACCGGGCACCCCACCCGTCCGGAGGCGCTTCCGGCCGACCTGCGCCCGGCCCTCGCGCGAGAGCGGGCGGGCGCCGACCCGGGCCTGCTGGACGAGGTGTGGCAGCGGTACAGCGCCGCGCTCGAACCGCTGCGGGCGTCCGGCCGGCTGGCCACGCTGGTCTTCCAGTTTCCCGCCCGGCTCGTACCGGGGAGGCCGGCGGAGGAGTTCCTCCGGCGGTGCCGTGCGCGTGCCGCGGGATGGCCCGTGGCGGTGGAGTTCCGGCATCCGGGCTGGTGGCACGGGGACCGGGCCGATGAGACGGCTGCCCTGCTGACGGATCTGGACGCGGCTGCCGTGGCCGTGGACATGGCCCAGACGCTGCCGGCCTCCGTGCCGCCGGTCGTACGGGTCACCCACCCGCGGTTCGCCCTCGTGCGCCTGCACGGCCGCAGCAGCGCCTGGGGAACGGGAACCAAGGAGGAGAGGTTCCGTCACACGTACACGACCGCTGAGCTCTCCGAGTGGGTGCCGCGTGTCCGCGAGATGGCCGAGCGGGCGCACGAGGTCCATGTGCTCTTCAACAACTGCTGCGGCGACGCCGCCGTCCGCGCCGCGGACGCGATGCGGCACCTCCTCGACCTCTCATAGGGTCGCCCCATGCGACTGAGCACTGTGATTCTGCCGATCCACCGCTGGCACCAGGATGGACGCGAGCGCTGGCGGCGCGCCGAGGAGCTGGGATTCCACGCCGCCTACACCTACGACCACCTGTCCTGGCGGGCCTTCCGGGACAGCCCGTGGTTCGGGGCACTGCCGACGCTCACGGCAGCCGCGGCAGCCACCGACCGGCTCCGGCTCGGCACGCTTGTCACCTCGCCGAACTTCCGCCACCCGGTCACCCTGGCCAAGGAGCTGATCTCGCTCGACGACATCTCGGCGGGCCGGATCACCCTCGGGATCGGCGCGGGAGGCAACGGCTTCGACGCGACGACCCTGCTGAGGAGCGGCGAGGTCCCGTGGACGCCGCGGCAGCGCGCCGACCGCTTCGGGGAGTTCGTCACGCTGCTGGACGCCCTGTTGCGCGAGCCGGCCGACAAGTCGTACGAGGGGGAGTTCTACGCGGCCACCGAGGCACGGAACCTCCCCGGCTGTGTGCAGCGGCCCCGGTTGCCCTTCGCCGTCGCCGCTACGGGGCCGCGCGGTCTGGCGCTGGCCGCGCGCCACGGTCAGGCGTGGGTGACCACGGGGGACCCGAAGCTGTACGAGGCGGGCAGCGGCGCGCAGTCGGCCGAGGCCCTCGGCCGGCAAATGGACGGGCTGGGGCGCGCGTGCGCGGAGACCGGGCGGGACGTGGCCGAGCTGGAGAAGATCCTGCTCACCGGATTCACGCCGGAGTTCAACCCGGGCCTGGCCGCGGGCGGGGGCCGGCCCTTCGACTCCGTCGACGCGTTCGTGGACTTCGCGGGCAGGCACGCGGAGCTGGGGTTCTCGGAGATCGTCGTCCACGCGCCGGTGCCCGCCGACGGACCGGGGTTCGACGCGGCGGTGCCGGACGAGAAGCTGTTCGAGGAGATCGCGACGCGGGGCGCGGCCCAGCTGGCCGGCTGACGGGGGGCGGGGTCCGTATGCTCTCGGGCCCCGGCTCAGCCCGGCAGGCGCAGGAACTCGGCGGGCACCGCATTCGTGAGCCACACCCCGTTGGCGCTGACCCAGAACGTGTGGCCCGCGCGGTGCATGGCGCCCGCGTCCACGGACAGCACGACGGGGCGCCCGCGCCGGGCCCCCACGCGGGTAGCGGTCTCGCGGTCGGGCGAGAGATGCACGTGGGTACGGTTCATCGGGCGCAGCCCCTCGGCACGGATCGCGCCCAGGGACCGGCCGACCGTACCGTGGTAGAGGTACTGGGGCGGTTCGGCCGGCGGCAGTCCCAGGTCCACGGTCACGGTGTGGCCCTGGCTCGCCCGGATGCGGTCGGCGTCCACGGCGAAGCGCTGCTTGTCGTTGGAGGCGACCACATGGTCGAGCTCCGCCCTGATGATCGGAAAGTGATGGCGAGCCGCCGCGCTCAGCAGCTCCTCGATCGGCACCCAGCCGTGGGCGTCGAGCGTGATTCCGATCCGGTCGGGCTGGTGCCGCAGGTGTGTGGAGAGGTACTTGGACACCTTGACGGTGCGTCTTTCGTCCATCCTTTCAGCGTGACCCTGACACGTCCTTGGCGCATCCTCATTTCGTTCGCGCTTCACCGAAACGATGTGGGCGCAGAGGTTTGATCCACAGTCAGTTTGAGTTATCCACAGGCAAATTGCAGCATCTGTGGACAACGGCCCGCCCGAATAGGCGTTTTGGGCAACATGTCGCTATCCGCGGGGTGGTGAGGCCAGCGAGTCCAACGTCCTTTTGTTCACCTCCCGTTCGGTCGCAGCGGCGATGAAGGCGCCCACGCCCTTGGGCCCAACCAGCTTTTCCACGGCATTGATCGTCGAGGCCGGCAATTGCACGGCGACCTCGCCACCAGCGGCGTGGACCGCTTCGGCGTACGCACCGGACGCCAGATGACCCTCCAAATGCCGCGTCGCGAACATCCGCATCGCACGCGCGAGTTCGACTTCCACGGTCTGTTGGGCGAGCGGCTTCAGGCGCCGCACCATCGACGCCGCGTCATCCGCCGCATCGGTCGTACGCGGATGGCCCAGATATCGGGCGAAGACATGCTCGGTCGTGAACTCCAGGAAGCGGGAGGTCATCTGCTCGACCTGGCCGCGAACTTCCCGCAACTGCGCCGCGATCGCCGTCAGCGGCACGCCCGCCGCGTACAACTCCACCGCGACCGCGAGTTCCTGAGGGCTCGGCACGCCGAACTCCTCGTCACTTCCCGGCAGGCGTTCGAGTACGCCGAGCTCGACCGCCTCGCCGATGGCCCGGTCATCGGCCTCTCCCCCGAACTTCGCGGTCAGTTGGGCGCGGGTGATGCGGCCGGCTCGCTCGCCGGTCCACGGGCCGTGCACCTCGGCGACGAGACCCAGGACACCCCCCAGCCCGCGTCCGGTGTCCCAGGCGTCGAGCAACTCCTTGATGCTGGCCAGGGTGTACCCCCGGTCCAGTAGACCGGCGATCTGACGGAGACGGAAGAGATGGTCGGGCCCGTACACATTTGCCCGGCCTCGTCGCTCCGGGGCGGGCAGCAGTCCGCGGTCCTGATAGCCCCGAATCGTACGGACCGTGGCGCCGCTGGCCTGAGCGAGATCCTCGATCCGGTACTCCGGCGCCAACCGCCCTGGCTCCGAACCGTGTTCGCCCTCGGAGTCTCCCGCACCCGCCCGGCTCACAGCGGCGGCTTCAGCCGGGCGATGCCCCGCAGCACGCCGGGGCCGACGCGGGACAGAAGGCGTACGGCATGCGACTCCGGTGTCACCGGGACGACGGCCTGATTGCGTACGACCGCGCGGAGAACCGCCTCCGCCACCTTTTCCGGCGGGTAGTTGCGCGCGCCGTAGAGCTTGCCGACGCGCCTTCGCAGTCGCTGCTCCTCCGCCGCGTCCGTCCCGACGAACCGCGCCGTGTCGGTGATGCCGGTGTTGACGATCCCCGGGCAGATCGCGCTGACCCCGATCGCCTTCTCGGCGAGCTCGGCGCGCAGACACTCGCTGAGCATCAGCACGGCGGCCTTGGACGTGCTGTACGCGGGGAAAGCGCGGGACGGCTGGAAGGCCGCCGCCGAAGCGATGTTGACGATGTGGCCGCCCTGGCCGCGCTCGGCCATCTGCCGCCCGAAGAGCCGGCAGCCGTGGATGACCCCCCACAGGTTCACATCGAGAACGTTCCGCCAGTCCTCGGGCGTCGTCTCCAGGAACGGCCCCGACAGCCCGATGCCCGCGTTGTTGACCAGCACGTCGACCACGCCGTGCTCATCGGCCACCCGGGCGGCAAGCTTCTCCATGGCCTGCTCGTCGCTCACGTCCACCGCCTCGGCCCAGGCTTCCGGAGCCCCGGCCGCCCGGGCCGACTCCGCGGTCCGCTCGGCCCCTTCGGCATCCCGGTCGACGGCCACCACCCTGGCGCCCGACCTCGCGAAGGCGAGCGCCGTGGCGCGCCCTATCCCGCCCGCGGCACCCGTCACCAGCACGAGCCGGCCGCCGAACCACTCCGCGTAGGGCCCATCCGCCCGGGACTCCACCGGAACGCCGGTCGTCCGGGCCGACTCGACGGCCGTCGCGAACTCACCGATCCACGAGGCCAGCTGGTCCGGGCGGGTGCGAGGCACCCAGTGCTTGGCCGGAAGCGAGCGGCGGGTCAGCTGCGGGACCCAGGACTCGAGGTCGTCGTAGAGCTGTTCCGACAGGAACACGTCCCCGGTCGGCGTGATCAGCTGCACCGGCACGTGCGCGTACGCGTCCGTACGGGGCCTGCGCAGCCGGGAACGCACGTTGTCCCGGTAGAGCCAGGCCCCGTGCGCCGCGTCGTTCGGCAGTGAGGGCGTCGGGTAATCGCCCGGGGGCACCTTCTCCAGCCGCTCCAGGATGCCCGGCCACCGCTTGCCGAGTGGCCCGCGCCAGGCCAGCTCGGGCAGGGCCGGGGTGTGCAGCATGTACACGTACCAGGACTTGGCTCCCTGTCCGAGGAGCTGATTGACCCGGCGCGGGGTCGGCCGGTGCACCCGGCGCTTGATCCAGTGCCCGAAGTGGTCCAGGGAAGGACCGGACATCGAGGTGAAGGACGCGATCCGGCCCTCCGTACGGCTGACCGTGGCGAACTCCCAGGACTGGACCGAACCCCAGTCGTGCCCCACCACATGGACAGGACGGTCCGGACTCACCGCGTCGGCCACGGCCAGGAAGTCGTCGGTCAGCTTCTCCAGCGTGAAGCCGCCGCGCAAGGGCTTCGGAGCCGTCGAGCCGCCGTGCCCGCGCACGTCGTACAGCACGACGTGCCATTCGTCGGCCAGCCGGGCGGCGACCTGCGTCCAGACCTCCTTGCTGTCCGGGTAGCCGTGCACCAGCACGATCGTCGGCCGCTCCGGATGCCCCAGCTCGACCACGCACAGCTCGATGCCCCCCGTGGCCACCCGGCGCTCGCGCGCGCCGGGCAGATCACGCAGCCGCGGGCCGCCGTTCCCCGCGGACCGCCCCTTGGCCGCGGGCCGTTCGCTCTTCCCTCGTGAAGCCATGCCACCGTCCGTTCGCTGCTGTGTGCGGTACGTGCTCGTAACGTGACACTGATGAATGTGACAATGGCCGACGGCTACGTCAAGGGGGAGAAGCGGCCTGTGGACAACTCTCCGTGCAGGCCGTGACCGCTTGTGTGAGGGGGTTGCCGTGGTCCTCAGTGAGGTCCCCTTACGGGTTCCCTACAACTCGAGTCTGACGCCGATCCAGCCGTCAGGTCTGACGACTGCTGTGGTCCGCGCCACTACCGTCGTATCCGTGAATGTCATCGCTGCCGAAGGTCTGAGTAAACGGTTCCCCCGGGTGACCGCGCTTGACCGGCTCACCCTGGACATCGGCCCGGGTGTGACCGGGCTGGTGGGCGCCAACGGGGCCGGCAAGTCCACGCTGATCAAGATCCTGCTGGGTCTGTCCCCCGCGACCGAGGGCAGGGCCGCCGTGCTCGGGCTCGACGTCTCGACCAGCGGTCCTGCCATCCGCGAGCGGGTCGGCTACATGCCGGAGCACGACTGCCTGCCGCCCGACGTCTCGGCCACCGAGTTCGTCGTCCACATGGCGCGCATGTCCGGTCTGCCACCGACCGCCGCCCGTGAACGCACGGCGGACACCCTGCGCCATGTCGGCCTGTACGAGGAGCGCTACCGCCCCATCGGCGGTTACTCGACGGGCATGAAACAGCGGGTGAAGCTGGCCCAGGCGCTGGTTCACGACCCCCAGCTGGTCCTGCTCGACGAGCCGACCAACGGGCTCGACCCGGTGGGGCGCGACGAGATGCTCGCCCTGATCCGCCGGATCTACAGCGACTTCGGCATCTCGGTCCTGGTCACTTCGCACCTGCTCGGCGAGCTGGAGCGCACCTGCGACCATGTCGTCGTCGTCGACGGCGGGAAGCTGCTGCGTTCCAGCTCCACCAGTGACTTCACGCAGACCACGACGACCCTTGCGGTCGAGGTCACCGACAGCGACACCCATCCGGACGGAACGGGCGCCCTGCGCCGTTCCCTCACCGAGGCGGGCGTCAAACTCGTCGGTCTCGACGGACTGGACACCCAGGGGCTGCCCGGTGCCGGTCACATCCTGCTGGTCGAGGCGACCGGCGAGGAGACGTACGACCTCGTGCGCGACAGCGTCGCGGGGCTCGGACTCGGCCTCGTACGGATGGAACAGCGCCGTCATCACATCGCCGAGGTGTTCCGCAGCGAGGAACGGCCCGCGGCCGTGCCGGCCGGAGCCGTACTGCAGAAGGGGGGCGGACACGATGAGCACTGAGACCGGCGCCGCGACCGGGAACGAGACCTCCCGGATCCACAACATCGGCTACCGCGCCTACGACGGCCCGCGGCTCGGGCGCGCGTACGCCCGCCGCTCGCTGTACTCGCAGACCCTGCGCGGCTCCTTCGGGCTCGGCCGGTCGGCCAAGTCCAAGGTGCTGCCCATGCTGCTGTTCGGCGTGATGTGCATGGTGGCGGCGATCATCGTGGCCGTCGCCATCGCCACCCCGGGGACGACGAAGCTCCCCATCAAGTACACGTCGTTCGCGATCTACCTCCAGCCCGTCATCAGCCTGTTCATCGCCGCGCAGGCACCGCAGGCGGTCTCCAGGGACCTGCGGTTCAAGACCGTGCCGCTGTACTTCTCGCGGCCGATCGAGCACGGGGACTACGTCCTCGCCAAGTTCGCCGCGATGGCCTCCGCGGTCTTCGTGCTGACCGGGGCGCCGGTCGTGATCCTCTACATCGGCGCGCTGCTGGGGAAGTTCGACTTCGGCGACCAGACCGAGTGGTTCGCCCAGGGGATGGTTTCCGTGCTTCTGCTCTCCGTGCTGTTCGCCGGACTCGGCCTTGTGATGGCCGCGCTGACCCCGCGCCGCGGCTTCGGCGTGGCGGCCGTCATCGCGCTGCTGATGATCACCTACGGGGCGGTCTCGACCGTCCAGGGGATCGCCTGGTCGACAGGTTCGGAGGGGGCGGTGCCGTGGCTGGGGCTGTTCTCCCCGCTCACGCTGGTCGACGGGGTGCAGACCGCGTTCCTCGGGGCGAGTTCGGCCTTCCCCGGCGGCAACGGCCCGGGCGCCGGGACGGGCGTCGTCTACCTGCTCGTTGTTCTCGCGCTCGTCGCCGGCTCGTACGCCGTACTGATGCGCCGCTACCGGAAGGTCGGGCTGTGACCACCATCGAGATCGATCACACCTCCCGCTGGTTCGGCAACGTGGTCGCCGTCAACGACGTCAGCATGACCGTGGGACCCGGAGTCACCGGTCTGCTGGGCCCCAACGGGGCGGGCAAGTCGACGCTGATCAACATGATGGCCGGGTTTCTCGCGCCGTCCACGGGCACGGTCACGCTGGACGGGAAGGCGATCTGGCGCAACGAGGCCGTGTACCGGGAGATCGGCATCGTCCCGGAGCGGGAGGCGATGTACGACTTCCTGACCGGCCGCGAGTTCGTGGTGGCCAACGCCGAACTGCACGGACTGGGCGCGGCCGAAGCGGCTGCGGCACTGGCCACGGTCGAGATGGAGTACGCGCAGGACCGCAAGATCGCGACGTACAGCAAGGGCATGCGCCAGCGCGTGAAGATGGCGTCCGCGCTGGTCCACAACCCGTCCGTGCTGCTGCTGGACGAGCCGTTCAACGGGATGGACCCGCGCCAGCGGATGCAGCTGATGGACCTGCTGCGGCGGATGGGCGCGGAAGGCCGGACGGTCCTCTTCTCCTCGCACATCCTCGAAGAGGTCGAACAGCTCGCCTCGCACATCGAGGTCGTCGTCGCGGGCCGGCACGCGGCGTCCGGTGACTTCCGCCGCATCCGCCGGCTGATGACGGACCGCCCGCACCGCTATCTCGTACGGTCGAGCGACGACCGGGCCCTGGCCGCCGCGCTCATCGCCGATCCGTCGACAGCGGGGATCGAAGTGGACCTGAGCGAGAACGCTTTGCGTATCCAGGCGATCGATTTTGCCCGCTTCACGGCGCTGTTGCCCAAGGTCGCACGTGAGCAGGGCATTCGTCTGCTGACCGTTTCACCGTCCGACGAGTCCCTCGAATCGGTCTTTTCCTATCTCGTAGCGGCCTGAGGCCGACAAGGAGCTGTGACGTCATGTACGACCCCACAGTCGCCCGGCTCACCTACCGGGCGCTGCTCGGCCGGCGCCGGGCCGCCATCCTCTTCGTGCTGCCCGCACTGCTGATCGTCATCGCGGTGGCGGTGCGGATGTTCGCGGGGGCCGACGACCAGGTGGCCTCGGACGTCCTGGGCGGATTCGCCATCGCCACCATGGTGCCGTTGATCGGCGTGATCGCCGGCACGGGCGCCATCGGGCCGGAGATCGATGACGGCTCGATCGTCTACCTGCTGTCCAAGCCGGTGAGCCGGCCGACGATCATCCTCACCAAGCTGATCGTCGCGATCGCGGTGACCATGGTCTTCTCGGCGGTGCCGACGATGATCGCGGGCCTGATCCTCAACGGCAACGGCCAGCAGATCGCGGTGGCCTACACCATCGCCGCACTGGTCGCCTCGATCGCCTACAGCGCGCTGTTCCTGCTGCTGGGCACGGTCAGCCGGCACGCGGTCGTGCTGGGTCTCGTCTACGCGCTGGTGTGGGAGGCCCTGTTCGGCAGCCTGGTGCCGGGCGCGCGCACGCTCAGCGTGCAGCAGTGGGCGCTCGCGCTGGCGGAGAAGACCGGTGGCAACGGTGCGATCACCTCGGACGTGGGTCTGCCGCTCGCCACGGTCCTGCTCGCCGTGGTCACCGTCGCGGCGACCTGGTACGCGGGGCAGAAGCTGCGCACGCTGAAGCTGGCCGGCGAGGAGTGAGCGGACGGCCGTCCGACATGTGACAACCCCCGGTCGATGGCCGGGGGTTGTCACATGTCGGACAGTCTTACGCGTAACTGTACTTTTATCGACGCGTTGTCCACGGTGCGTGGAGGCAACTGGAATCCGTGGCGTCGTAGCGTTCGTGAAAAGTGCAGATGGCCGATGCGGCGGGGGGAGCCCCCTCGTCGGTCGGTTCCCCGAGTGAGTGGCTACCGTGAGCGTCCTCCGCCCCTGAAGCCCGGGGAGAGGGCTGTCCGATTCCGCGAAGCTTTCATGAACGGAAGGCAGCTCATGCCGACGGAAGTCGCTCTGCTTGAATCGCGCGCGTTGCGCGTCGAGCAAATGGGGCGTGTCGACGCCCTGGACAAGGTGAAGTGCCTTGTCATGCTCCCGGACGGGATTCACGTTCGCACAGAAGGTGTGGCTCGTTACTTCGAAGTATCCACAAGGGCGGTCAGGAGGCTGACCGACAGGCATCAGACCGAGCTGTCCGAGAACGGGATGCGTGTACTGCGCGGCTCTGACCTGCGAGACTTCCATAGCGACATGCTGTCGCTATGGGGTGGCCAGCAGGAGGAAAGTTATCCACAGGCGGTCACTCAGCTCCGCCTCTACACCCGCCGGACCGTGCTCAACGTCGCCATGCTCCTTCGCGACAGCGACGTCGCCCGATGCGTGCGTACGTATCTGCTCGACGCCGAGCAGGACCTGCGCGCGGGGTACGCATCGCTCGAACACCGCGTCACCCGGGTCGAAAGCCACCTGGCCGGCGTGGGCACCGCGCTCCAGGAGCTGGGCCCGGTCCTCAGCCGGATGTCGCACCGGCTGGACAGCCTCGACCGGAGACTGGAGGCCACCCACCAGGTCGTCGGTGCCATGAGCGCGCGGCTCAGCGGGGTCTCGGAGGACGTCGGCCGGCTCGACGGCCGTATGGACGCCCTGGCGCGCAGTCTGAAGGAACTGAACCGCCACAACAAGCGCTGATCCGGCCCGGACAGGCGTGGAAAAGGCCCAGGGACCGAGGCCGTGCCCCGGTCCCTGGGCCCCTCGAAGAGGGCGACCGCCTACGACTCCCGCAGCAGTCGCTCCAGCACCACCGCGATCCCGTCGTCCTCGTTCGACGTGGTCGTCTCCTGAGCGACGGCCTTCAGATCGGCGTGGGCGTTGGCCATGGCCACGCCGTGCCGGGCCCAGGCGAACATCGGGATGTCGTTGGGCATGTCACCGAAGGCGATCGTGTCCGCGGCCTTCACGCCCAGCCGGCGGGCGGCGAGCGAGAGGCCGGTGGCCTTGCTCAGTCCCAGCGGCAGGATCTCCACGACCCCCGGACCCGCCATGACCACGTCCACCAGATTCCCGACCGCGGCCCGCGCGGCCTCGGCCAGTGCGTCGTCGTCCAGATCCGGGTGCTGTATGTACACCTTGTTCAGCGGCGCGGCCCACATCTCGGCCGGGTCCTGGACGAATACGGCCGGCCGCGGCCCCTCCTGCACCCGGTAGCCCGGCCCGACCAGCACCTCGCCGTCGAGCCCGTCGCGGCTCGCGGCCAGCGCCAGCGGACCGACCTCCGCCTCGACCTTGGAGAGGGCGAGCCCGGCGAGCTGCCGGTCCAGGGTGAGCGACGTGAGCAGCCTGCGCTCACCCGCGTGGTAGACCTGGGCCCCCTGCGCGCAGACGGCCAGCCCTTCGTAGCCGAGGTCGTCCAGGATGTGCCGGGTCCACGGGACGGCGCGGCCGGTGACGACGATGTGCGCCGCGCCGGCGTCGGCGGCGGCCTTCAGGGCGTCGCGTGTCCGCGCGGAGACGGTCTCGTCGTCGCGCAGGAGGGTGCCGTCGAGGTCGGTCGCGACGAGCTTGTAGGGGAAGGTCACTTGGCGACCGGCTCCAGAATCTCGCGCCCGCCCAGGTAGGGGCGGAGCATCTCGGGCACCCGCACCGAGCCGTCGGCCAGCTGGTGGTTCTCCAGGATCGCCACGATGGTGCGGGGGACGGCGCAGAGCGTGCCGTTCAGCGTGGCCAGCGGTCGCATGGTCTTCTTGCCGTCGCGGTTGTCCCGCATCCGGACCGAGAGCCTTCGTGCCTGGAACTCGCCGCAGTTGGACGCCGACGTGAGCTCGCGATACTTGCCCTGGGTCGGGATCCACGCCTCGCAGTCGTACTTCCTGGTGGCCGAGGCTCCCAGGTCGCCGCTGGCCACATCGATGACCTGGAAGGGCAGTTCGAGGCCGGTGAGCCACTGCTTCTCCCAGTCCAGGAGGCGCAGGTGCTCGGCCTCCGCCTCCGCCGGATCGACGTACGAGAACATCTCGACCTTGGTGAACTGGTGCACCCGGAAGATGCCGCGGGTGTCCTTGCCGTACGTGCCCGCCTCGCGGCGGTAGCAGGAGGAGTAGCCGGCGTAACGCAGCGGCAGTTTCTCCGCGTCGATGATCTCGTCCATGTGGTACGCGGCGAGCGGTACCTCGGAGGTGCCGACCAGATACTGGTCGTCCTTGTCCAGGTGGTAGACGTCCTCCGCCGCCTGGCCGAGGAAGCCGGTGCCCTCCATGGCGCGGGGGCGGACCAGGGTCGGGGTCAGCATCGGGGTGAAACCGGCCTCGGTGGCCTGGGCGATCGCCGCGTTGACGAGGGCGAGCTCCAGCAGCGCGCCGACACCCGTCAGGTAGTAGAAGCGCGAGCCGGACACCTTGGCGCCGCGCTCCATGTCGATCGCGCCGAGCGCCTCGCCGAGCTCCAAGTGGTCCTTGGGCTCGAATCCCTCGGCGCCGAAGTCGCGGATCGTCCCGTGCGTCTCCAGGACGACGAAGTCCTCCTCGCCGCCGACCGGCACGTCCGGGTGGACGATGTTGCCGAGCCGCAGAAGCAGGTTCCTGGTCTCCGCGTCGGCCTCGTCCTGGGCGGCGCCGGCCGCCTTGACGTCGGCCTTGAGCTGCTCGGCGCGGGTCAGGAGTTCGGTGCGCTCTTCGGGCGAAGCCTTGGGGATGAGTTTGCCGAGCGACTTCTGCTCGGAACGGAGTTCATCGAAAGCGGTCCCGGACGACCTGCGCCGTTCGTCGGCGGAGAGCAGGGCATCGACGAGTGCGACGTCCTCTCCCCGGTTGCGCTGGGAGGCGCGAACACGGTCGGGGTCCTCACGAATCAGGCGAAGGTCAATCACTCCTCCAGGCTACCGGTGTCCGCTTCGCCCACTTGAACCGATAGGAACAAGCGTGGCGCTTTGCCCGAATTGCCGGTATTCGGCATTGTGGAGCGAGTGGGTCACGAGGCTTGTGTGCTGGGGCAGTTGGGCAGGGCTTTTCCACAGGAGTGGCCGACTCGTCAAAGTTATCCACAGGCTGTGGGGGAAGTCTGTGGATGCGGAAGAGGTCATTCTGAGGGGCTGGTGAAAACGCGTGGATTCAAGGTTCAAACCCGTTTCACGCGCTCGTTCGGGTGGGAATTGCTAGCCCTAAAGAGTTGATCAACGGAATTGGGCTGACACGGGGCGAACAGGTGCCCTGTGGATGGATGTGAGCGCCCCGTGTCGGTTTGTCGACCATGTCGGATTGCGGTGTCGACTTGTCCCCAGGTGGGATCTCTCACCTGTGGATAACTTTTCCCGGCGCGGACAATCCTCTGATCTCACCGGCTCTGTGGACAGGCGGTGGCCCGGGACCGGGGGCCCCGGGCTCGGTCAGGCCCGCCCGTCCTGGCTGCGTGCCAGCCAGTCGGACGCCTCGGTGAACTCCGCGTCGGACGTTCCCGCGCGCAGTGGACGTACATCCTCCGGAGACACACCGGCCCGCGGGTAGGAGCCGAGGAAGCGCACATTCGGGCAGATGCGCTTGAGCCCCATCAGGGCCTCGCCGACCCGGCGGTCGGAGATATGGCCCTCCGCGTCCACCGCGAAGCAGTAGTTGCCGATGCCGGCCCCGGTCGGCCGAGACTGGATCAGCATCAGGTTCACCCCGCGCACCGCGAACTCCTGGAGCAGTTCGAGCAGGGCGCCGGGGTGGTCGTCGCCCAGCCAGATCACCACGGAGGTCTTGTCCGCGCCGGTCGGCGCGGAGGGCCGGGCCGGACGCCCCACGAGCACGAAGCGGGTCTGCGCGTTCTCCGCGTCGTGGATCTCGGTCACCAGCGGTTCGAGCCCGTACCTCTCCGCCGCGAACTCCCCCGCGAAGGCCGCGTCGTAGCGGCCCTCCTGCACGAGCCGCGCGCCGTCCGCGTTGGACGCCGCCGACTCCCATACCGCCTGCGGGAGATGGGCGGCCATCCAGTTGCGCACCTGCGGCTGCGCGGCCGGGTGAGCGGTGACCGTCTTGATGTCGGACAGCTCGGTGCCGGGTCGTACGAGCAGCGCGAAGGTGATGGAGAGCAGCACCTCGCGGTAGATCATCAGCGGCTCGCCGCTGGTGAGCTGGTCGAGGGTGGTGGTGATGCCGCCTTCGACGGAGTTCTCGATCGGTACCAGTGCCGCAGCGGCCGTTCCGTTGCGCACCGCGTCCAGAGCCGCCGGTACGGAGACCATCGGGACGAGTTCGCGGGTGGCGGCTTCCGGGAGCGTACGGAGGGCGACCTCGGTGAAGGTGCCTTCGGGGCCGAGATAGGCGTAGCGCGTGGCGGACATACCGTCACCCTAATGCGCGGGCAGGGCGCGGCAGGCCCGGACGGGCGGCCCTGCCACGGGCTCAGGACTCCAGAAGCCGCTGCCCCACGTACTCACCGGGCGCCGCCCCGCCCGGCACCGCGTACAGCCCGCTCGCCTCGTGGCGGATGAAGGGGGAGAGCGCGTCCCCCCGGTCCAGCTTGCGCTGCACCGGGACGAAGCCGCGCAGCGGGTCGGCCTGCCAGCAGATGAACAGCAGCCCGGCGTCCGGGGTGCCGTCCGGGGCGATCCCGTCGTGGTACGAGAACGGCCGGCGCAGCATCGCCGCCCCGCTGTTGCGTTCGGGCGACGAGATCCGGGCGTGCGCGTTGTCCGGGATCAGGAGCTTGCCGTCCGGGCCCGCCTTGTCGAGGTCCATCGCGGTGGTCTCGGTGCCGCCGCTGAGGGGCGCGCCGTCCGCTTTGCGGCGGCCGATGACCCGCTCCTGGCGCTCCACCGGAAGGTTCTCCCAGTCGTCCAGGAGCATCCGGATGCGCCGGACCACCGCGTAGGAGCCGCCCGCGAGCCAGTCGTACGCCGGGTCCTGGCCGCCGGGGACGAACAGGCGCTTGTCGAAATCGTCGTCCGTGGGCTTCGGGTTGCCCGTGCCGTCGACCTGGCCCATCAGGTTGCGGGCCGTCATCGGCTTGGCGGTGGCGCCCGGTGTGCGGTTGAAGCCGTTCATCTGCCAGCGCACGGTGGCCGTCGAGGCGGCCTCCTTCTGGACGGCCCGCAGTGCGTGGAAGGCGACGAGGGCGTCGTCGGCGCCGATCTGGACCCACAGGTCTCCATGGGACCTGTGGGCGTCGAGGTGGTCGGAGGAGAACGGGGGAAGCGGGTCGAGCCCCGGCGGGCGGTGCGCGGTGAGGCCCGTGCGTTCGAAGAAGGTCGCGCCGAAGCCGAAGGTGACGGTGAGCGAGGACGGGCCCGCGTCCAGCGCGACACCGGTGTCGTGTCCGGGGCCGTCCGCCGCGCCCGCGACGGGTTCGCCGGCCATCAGCCGCCGCGCCAGCGCGGACCACCGGCGCATCAGAGCGGCGGCCTGCTTCCGCCCGGCTCCCGGGGCGAGGTCGAAGGCGATCAGATGGCCGGCTGCCTGAAGCGGAGTGGTGATCCCCGGTTGATGTTTCCCGTGAAACATCACCTCGGTGGAGCCGACCGTGGTCAGCGCGGCCGGTGCCTCGTCACGGGTCAAGGCGTAGCCGGTGGCGCCGCCGGCCGCCCCGAGGACCAGTCCGGTCGCCCCGGCGGCGCCTGCGGTGCCGAGAAGCCGCCGCCGGGAAAGGGCATGGGTGTTGCTGCTGTCGCTGTTCGTGCTTTTTCCGCTCACGGTCCTGCTCAGCCGATCTTCACGTTCTTGTCGACCGTCGTCTGGTCGATGTCGGAGGTCCGTACCGTCACCGCGACCTTCCAGTCGCCCGCGATCGGGAGCTGGAGGCCGGTGGCGGTCCAGTGGCCCTCGGTCAGCCGGACCGGGACGGCCGGCAGGGGACCGATGTCCTTGGACTCCAGGGTGAAGGCGATCTTCACCTCGGGGACGTCCATGGGCTTCTTGTCGGGGTCCTCGATCCACAGGTGGATCACGTTCGCGCCGGTGCGGCCGGGGTCGATGTCCACCCGTACCGTGCCCTTGCCGTTCGTCCCGCCCGTGTCGAAGGGGAGCGCGAGGTTGACGGGACCGCTGTCCACGGGCCCGGCCGCCGCCGACGTGGCGCGTGCCGCCTCTTCCTGCGTACGGCCCGGCTCGGTCGACGTGAGGACCGTGGTCACCGCCAGCAGGGCCACGGCGACGCCGACCTCGGCCAGCACGGAGCGGCGCAGTCCGGAGCGGCCGGGGTCGGCGTCGCGTATCCGCCTCTTCTCGGCAGTGGCCACGGCGGCCCGCTGCCGGGCGAGCTGAGCGGCCCGGGCGGGGTCCCCGGCGGTCTCCGCCTCGGCTTCCGGTTCGGCCTCGGGCTCTTCGTCGGCTTCGGGCGCCACCGCGGCCGGGGCATCGCCGCTCCCCGCGAGCCTCCCCGTCCACCGGCGCGACATCGACGCGATGCCCACCAGGACGGCGACGAGCCCCACCTTGACCAGCAGCAGCTGTCCGTAACCCGTGCCGGTCAGCGCCGACCACGTGCCGACCTGCCGCCACGACTGGTAGACCCCCGTGGCGACGAGGACGACCACGCTGACGAAGGCGATCGTGGAGAAACGGCGGACGGCGGCCGAGGGCAGGTCGGGCGTGCGGTACAGCGCGGTCAGCAGGGCCACGAGCCCGCCGAGCCAGGCGGCGACGGCCAGCAGGTGGAGCACGTCCACGGGCATGGCGACGCCGGGCTGGATACCGGTCGACGCGTGCTCGGCGAGCGCCCAGGTGCCGGCGATACCGGCGGCGATGACCGCGCCGCCGATGGCGAGGCCGAAGGTGAGGTCCCTCTTCTCGCGCGGGTCCTCGCGCTTGGCGTACGTGCCGAACAGCACGGCGACGAACAGCGCGCCGGCGCCGAGCAGCAGGAGCCGGGACACCAGAGCGGCACCGGGCTTGGTGTCGAGGACCGCCTTGAGGCCGTCGAGGTCGAGGACGTCCCCCAGCTTCCCGGAGCCGGTGTACGAGCTGCGCAGGAGCAGCATCGCGATGGTCGCCGCGGTGAGCGTCATCCAGCCGCGTACGACCAGACGTTGCAGCGGTCGCGCACCCGCCCCGCGCCGCCAGCAGGCCAGGACGAAGGCGGCGCCGCCCGCGAGCACGATGAACCCGGCGTACGCGGCGTAGCGCGCGATGTCGTAGAGCGCGCCGACGAGCCCGCCGCCGGCCTCGCTGTCGGGGAGGGCGACGGTCGTCTCGGAGGGGGCCCCGATGGAGAAGGTGAAGGCGCCGGAGACCGGGTGGCTGTCGGCGGAGACCGCCTGCCAGGCCACGGTGTACGTGCCGTCGCCGAGGCCGCCGCGCAGGGCGACGCCGTACTTCACGGTGGACCCGCTGTGCAGGTCGCGTGGGGCGGCCCCGGTGTCGGCGCGCTTGCCCGAGGGGTCCAGGACGCGGATGGAGTCCGCGCCCAGGGCGACCTGTTCGGAGAAGGTGAGGGTGACCTCCGCGGGTGCCGTGGCGACCACCGCCCCGTCCTGCGGATCGCTCCCGGTGAGGGCTGCGTGGGCCGACGCGGGAGCCGCTACGGCCAGCAGCAGACCGAGCACCGCGCCGAGCAGCGCGGTGAGCAGGCCGGTCGCGGCGAGCGGCCGGCGCAGGGCGGACGGGGGCGGCCCGAAGTGCGGGGCGGTGGCTGTCATGGCGTGTCAGTCCCTCACTGCTTCTTCGGGTTGTGGGTGGTCTCCTTCACGGGAAGGTCGACCTCGATCGCGCCGGCCTTCTCGAAGTGCAGTTCCACGGACACCTTCTGGCCCTGCTTGGGCTGCTTCTTGAGCTTCATGAACATGATGTGGCTGCCACCACGTTCGAGATCCAGCTCACCGCCCGCGGGCACGTCGAAGGACGTCACCTTCCGCATGACCTGGTTCTTCGTCTCGTGGATCGTGACGTCGTCCGAGAGCGGGCTGGTGACCGAGGTGAGGCGGTCGTCGCCGGTGCCGTTGTTCTGCACGACGAGGAAGCCGGCCGCCATGTCGTTGACGGGCTGCGGCATGAACCCGCCGACGACCTTCAGTTCCGGCTTGTCCGAGGAGGACGAGCACCCCGCCAGCGTCAGGCCCGCGGTCACGGCCAGAACGGCGGCGAGGGTGGTGCGGTGGTTCACGGGTTCTCCCCCTTGACGATCTTGGGGAGGTCCTTGGTGTAGTCGTCGGGCGTGGTGTCCTCGCTGTACAGCACGTAGCCCTTGTCCGTCTTCGGGGAGAAGGCGATGACCTGTGAGCCGTGCATCGAGACGACCGTGCCGTCCTTCTCCTTCTTCGGCGCGGAGATGCCGATGCCGATCTGCCGGGCGCCCGCCTGGATGGCCGGGAAGTCGCCGGTGAGACCGATGAAGGAGGGATCCTGCGCCTTGAGCCAGCTGCCGAGGGAGGCCGGGGTGTCGCGTTCCGGGTCGGTGGTGACGAAGACGACCCGGAGGTCCTCCTGGTCGGCCTTGGGCAGGGACTTCTTGGCGATGGCGATGTTGCTCATGATGAGCGGGCAGACGTCGGGGCAGTTGGTGTAGCCGAAGTAGATGAGCGTCGGCTTGCCCTTGGTCTCCTTGCGCAGGTCGTACTTCTTGCCGTGCGTGTCGGTCAGGACGAGGTCCGGCTTGGTGAACGGCTGGTCGAGCACCGTCGCGGCCTGCGTCTTCGTCTGCATCGACACGTCGGCGACGGGCTTCTTGCTGTCGTTGTCACTGCCGCCGCAGGCGGACAGGGCGAGCGCGGCCGCGACGACGAGCGTCGCGGCCGGTACGAACTTCTTAACCATGGAGCACTGTTCCTGAGGGGTCGGTGGAGCGGGTGGGGGCCAGGAAGCGCCTGGCCCCCGTGTGGACTGTCAGGCCGTACGACGACGCCCGGCCAGGACGCCGAAGGCCACGCCGGCGACACCGATGACGATGCCGACGATGCCGAGCACCCGGGCGGTGTTGTCGGAGGAGGACGACGAGGCGGCGGTGGTCTCGCCGCTCTTCTCGGCGGAGCCGGCGGAGGAGTCCGAGGACTTCGAGTCCGCGCCGGCCGCCCCGTGCGCGTCATCGGCCGGGGCCGTGAGCTTGAGGACGGGGGCGGGGGTCTCCGGCTCCTCGGCGCCTTCCTTGGGCTCCTCGATCCAGCGGACGACCTCCTTGTTGGAGTACGTCTGGACGGCCTTGAACACCAGCTGGTCGGCGTCCTCGGGGAGCTGGCCGACGGAGAGCGGGAACTGCTGGAAGCGGCCGGGCTCGATCTTGCCGCCGGTCCAGGTGACCTTGGAGACGGCCTCGTTGATCGTCTTGCCGTGCATCTGCAGCGGCTTGGCCAGCTTGCTCGTCGTCACCTCGATGTCCCAGCCGGGCACCGGCTGCGGCATGACGGACGCCAGCGGGTGGTCGGTCGGGAAGCTGACCTCCAGCTTGGTCGTCGAGGCGTTGTCGCGCTCGTTGGGGACCTTGAAGTTGATGACGGCGTAACCGCCCTTGGCGGCCTCGCCCTGCGGCTGGACGCTGACGTGGGCGGAAGCCGTGCCGGCGAGCAGCAGCACGGTGGACGCGGCGACGCCGCCGGCGAGGGCGATGCGGGAAACGTTCATGACAGGGATCACTCCACAGGGCACGAAGGGAAGGTGCTCCGGCGCACGGGTGCGCACCGGTATCGCGACGCCACTTCCGTACGGCCGCGTGCACGACCAGGCCGGAAGGGCTGGTGCGCATCGCGTGGAGGGCGTCGCGTCAGGCTGCGAGAGCGAGCACGGAGGGCGGTCCGCGCCTGATCACCAAGTGCTGCAACGGATCCCCGGCGGCCGGGCGCGGTGCGTCCACGGCGGTACGAGGGGTGCGCGGCCCGGTCGCGGGTTCGCCGGCCAGGCCGGTGCGCAGGGCGGCGACGAGACGGAACGCGTCCCGCAACGCCCGGAGCCGGGCCCCGGCCGCGACCTGCTGGGCACCGTGCGCCGACAGCCGGGCGAGCCGGAACAGAGCCACCTCGCCCCGCCTGAGCAGCCAGCCGGTGGCCAGGGCGGCCAGCAGGTGCCCGAGGAGCATGGGCAGGCTGGGAAGCGTGTGGAGGAGGCCGGCCGGGGTGGCCCATGCGGGGCCGGAGGGGGCCGCGGCCAGATGCTGGTGCGCCTGGGCGGTCACCGCGGCCGGGTCGATGCCCGCGGTGCCGACGATGTGCCGCGCGTCGGCGGCGTCCAGCTGCCGGGGCCCGGCGCCGCAGACGAGGCTCGCCGCGAACCGGATCAGCGCGTCGTCGCCGCCCGTCGCCTTGGGGGCCGTGGCGTGCGTGCCCAGTCCGAACAGGGTGTGCAGGGCGAGCTGTCCGCCGGCCAGGGCCGCCGCGATGGAGGGCAGTGAGCGTTCGCGTCCGGCGAGAGGGACGGCCACCGCGAGGACACCGAGGAAACCGGCGAGCAGCGTCCACCACGGGACGGTCGCACAGGCGGCCAGCGCATGCCCGGCCGCGGACAACGCGACGCAGACCGCGGCGAACACCGCGGCCCTCAGTAGCCGTAGACCGGCTCCGGCGCGTCCCACAGGCACAGACATGGCGGCCCCATCATCGCACCCGGGCCCCCACCCCCGTACGGCAGGTCCGGAAGGTCGCCTTCCGGGTGTATTGGGTGTGAGCAGGGGCGTTCGCACGGTTCCGGCGGCTCCCGGACCGGTTGCAAGAGGCGTACGGAACCGGGATACCTCGGTGTGGTGCGTCCGGCTATCCGCCGAATGGGCGGTATCAGAGCGCGCGCGTGCTTACGACCGCCCCGGTGCGGCAATACGTAGCGGTATGTCTAGCCGCAGCCAGGAGGCCGGAGCATGAGCATCTGGTGGTCACTCCATTTGCGGCGCGATGCTGCGAGCGTCCCGCTCGCCCGTCGGTTCCTGCTCGGCACGATGGAATCCGCGGGCGTGGACCCGGACATCTCCTTCGACCTGTCTCTCGCGCTCAGCGAAGCCTGTGCGAACGCGGTCGAGCACGGCGGGGAGCACGACGACACCTCCGACGGCGCCGGGAAGGGCCGGGAGGTCTGGGAGGATCCGTCGGCCACGGCCAGTGGCCAGTACCGGGTCACCGCGTATCTGGACGGCGAGAAGTGCCGCATCGAAGTCGCCGATTCGGGACCCGGTTTCCCCACCCGGGGCGGGCCGCACACGTCTGAGCGGCAGCCCGGGAGCGGACTGCCGGATCCGCAGTACGCGTCGTATCCGCCCGTCACCGCCGAGGAGGGACGGGGTCTGTGCCTGATCGAACAGCTCGCCGACCACGTTCACTTCGGCAACCGCCCGGGGTGCGCCGGCGCGGTCGTGAGCTTCGACAAGGTCCTGAAATGGCGGAAGGGCGCCCTGCTCATGGTGTCCTGAGCGGGACGCCCCTCCGTCCGTACGGCAGCCGGCGGATCAGCCCTTGAGCCGCGCCATCCACGCCTCGACCTCGTCGGCCTGCCGGGGCAGCTTGTCCGAGAGGTTCCGGTTGCCGTCCTCGGTGACGAGGATGTCGTCCTCGATCCGGACGCCGATGCCCCGGTACTCCTCGGGCACGGTGAGGTCGTCGGCCTGGAAGTACAGACCGGGCTCGACGGTGAGGCAGACGCCCGGCTCCAGCGTGCCGTTCACGTACGCCTCGGTCCGGGCGGCAGCGCAGTCGTGGACGTCCATGCCGAGCATGTGGCCGGTGCCGTGCAGGGTCCAGCGGCGCTGGAGGCCCAGCTCCAGGACCTTCTCGACCGTCAGGTCGCCGAGCAGGCCCCACTCGACGAGCTTCTCGGTGAGGACCCGCTGGGCGGCGTCGTGGAAGTCGCGGAAGTCGGCGCCGGGCTTGACCGCGGCGATACCCGCCTCCTGCGCCTCGTACACCGCGTCGTAGATCTTGCGCTGGAGCGGTGTGAACGTGCCGCTGATGGGCAGGGTGCGGGTCACGTCGGCCGTGTAGAGGTCGTTGGTCTCCACCCCGGCGTCCAGCAGCAGCAGCTCGCCCGAGCGCACGGCACCGTCGTTGCGCACCCAGTGCAGGGTGGTCGCGTGCGGTCCCGCGGCGCAGATCGAGCCGTACCCGATGTCGTTGCCCTCGATGCGGGCGCGCAGGAAGAACGTTCCCTCGATGTAGCGCTCGCTGGTGGCCTCGGCCTTGTCGAGGACCTTCACGACGTCCTCGAAGCCGCGTGCGGTGATGTCGCACGCCTTCTCCAGCTCGGCGATCTCGAAGGCGTCCTTCACCAGACGCGCCTCGGAGAGGTGGACGCGCAGCTCCTCGTCGCGCTCCGCGGTGACCTTGTCGGTGAGAGCGGCCTCGATGCCGGCGTCGTGACCGCGGACGTTGCGGACGGGGCCGGTGGCCTCGGCCAGCGCGGCGGGCAGCTCGCGCACGTCCTTGGCGGGGATGCCCAGCAGCTGTTCGGCCTCGGTGAGGGAGTGGCGGCGGCCGACCCACAGCTCGCCCTGGCCGTCGAGCCAGAACTCGCCGTTCTCCCGGTTCGAGCGGGGCAGCAGGTAGACGGTCGCCTCGTGGCCGTCGTCCTTCGGCTCCAGCACGAGGACGCCGTCCTGCGTCTGGTCGCCGGTGAGGTACGCGTACTCGGTGGAGGCGCGGAAGGCGTACTCGGTGTCGTTGGAACGGGTCTTCAGGCGGCCGGCGGGAATGACCAGCCGCTCGCCGGGGAAGCGTGCGGACAGCGCGGCGCGGCGGTCGGCGGTGTGACCGGCCTGGGCGATCGGCTCCAGGCCGTGCAGCTCGGTGTCGGCCCAGCCGGACTGCATGCTGGCGGCGAGCTCGTCGGACACGCCCGGGTACAGGCCGTTCTTCCGCTGCTTGACCGGCTCTGTCTCTTCGGTCTCCGGGGTCTCCGGGAACTCCTCAGACACGACTGTTCTCCTTGATACGACACTGGACCTCTTCCATCGTACGGGCGTACGGAAGGGGGCCCAGGGCCGGAAGACCTCTTACACAGGAGGGGCCCGGCTCAGTCGAACCGGGCCGCGAGCACGACCACGTCCTCGGCGCCGTCCGCCCGCCGCGCCCCGTCCGGCAGCACGGCGCGCACCACATGGTCGGCCACCGAGGCGGCGTCCCCGCGCAGCGCCCTCGGGACGCTCGCCGCCGCCGAGTGGAGGCGCGCGTACGCCCGGTCCATCGAGTCGCCGGCACGGCGCAGCAGGCCGTCGGTGTACAGCAGAACCGTCTCGCCGGGTGCGGGCGTGATGTCCACACTGGGCGCCTCCCAGCAGGACAGCATCCCCAGCGGGGCGGAGAGCGTGGTCTCCACGTACGAGGTGCGGCGCTCGCCGGTGATCAGGGGCGGCGTGTGCCCGGCCCCGGCGAACAGGATCTTGCGGCGGGCGGGTTCGCAGTACGCGAAGAGGGCGGTCGCCGAACGGGCCGGCTCGGTCAGCCGGAGCAGCAGTTCGAGATCGGAGAGCACGGCGACCGGGTCCTCGCCCTCCATCACCGCGTACGCGCGCAGCCCGGCGCGCAGCCGTCCCGTGGCGGCCAGCGCGCTGGGGCCCGAGCCGCCCACCGAGCCCACGGCGAGACCGAGGGCGCCCTCGGGCAGGGCCAGCGCGTCGTACCAGTCCCCGCCGCCCTGCGGGGCCACCTCGTGGCGTACGGCGAGCTGGACTCCGGGGATCCGGGGCAGCCGGGTGGGCAGCAGCTCCTCGGCCACGGTGGCGACATCCGCCCTGGCCCGTTCCAGTTCCAGCAGGCGGGCCAGGTGCTCGGACGCGTAGCCGGCGTACAGGCCGACGAGGTGGCGCTGGCGTTCCAGGGGCTCCGCGGGTTCGTCGTAGAGCCAGACGGCGGCGCCGAGGCGTCCGGTCGTCGCGGTGGCGAGGGGCAGTGCGTAGCTGGCGGCGTAACCGAGGCGGGCGGCGACCTCGCGTCTGCGGGGGTCCAGGCCGCTGTCACCGAGCAGATCGGGGGCGGTCAGCGGGGAGTCCGGGTTGGGCAGGCCCTCCAGGACGCGTCCGTACGAGGTGGCACTGCGGGGAACGGTCTCGATCTCCCCCAGTTCGGCGTGGGCCAGCCCGAGCCCGATGGTGCTGACGGGGCCGCGTCGGTCGGACGGTTCGAAGGCGACCAGGCCCCGGCGGGCGCCGACCAGGGCGGCTCCGGCTTCGAGGAACTCGTGCAGTGCGTCGTCCAGGGTGCTGGTTCCGGCCAGGCGCTCGGTGAGCTCGTGGAGCGTGGTGAGGTCGGAGACCCAGCCGGCGAGCCGGTCCTGGATGAAGGCGCCGGGCAGGGCGGGCACCGCCCCGATGGGGTCGGCAGTTTCATCCGAAACCGTAACTGTGGGATCGATTCCAGCCACTTTTGGCAGGTGCGGAGCGCTCATGGTCGCCGGCTTTCCGAGCGGTGTGTTCCGTCGAATAGCATCGCAAACCCCCATGTCATTCTGCGCCGCTACCAGTGCATCCACATGTACACGCACAAGTGAGGCAATGTCCAGCATTGTCCCCTCGGGAAACCCGGTGTCCGCGCCTTAATCAACTTGGCCAAAAAACGCACCTCGCTGTGCGCATTAGCGGTCGACTGGGTCTGCCCGACGGGGGAGCACCTCCGGGTGAAGCCCCACGGGTGCGTCATTCCGGGCATGCTGGGTACGTAATTCTTTGGATGGCCAGGGGCGGCCCCGCCCGCCCCCGGAACCTGGCAGCAGACCCGGACGTCCTCACCTGTGACGGCCGCGCACCACCCCCCGAGTGGTGAGGCCGCACGCAACGGACCGCAGGCGCGCCGTGCGCCCCGCACCTCGCCACGATGCCGACCGCAAGCAGCTCGATCCGGCTCAGCACGGCTCACGCTCGGTACCGACGAACGACCCGTACCGCAGGCTCGACGAGCACGTACACCCAGAAGCCGCAGGCATGGTGTGACCACGCACGATGCGAGGCGGACCCTCGGCGTTCAACGGAAAGGAACGAGCGCTCATGCGCGAGATCCTCGGAAGGCGACGCAGGCCCGGCCGCAGGGGCGGCTCCGCCCGGCTCGACGCGGCCCTGACCTGCGCCACGGAGTGGCAATGGCCCGTGGTCCCCGGAGCGGGACTGCGCGGGGACGGTGATCGCGGCCGTCGCTGCGCGTGCCCCGATCCCGAGTGCCCGGTGCCCGGCGCGCACCCCTTCGATCCCGGACTGCTCGCCGCGACCACCGATGGCCGGATGGTGCGCTGGTGGTGGACGAACCGGCCGACCGCGCCGGTGCTGCTCGCCACGGGCGGCCACGCGCCGTGCGCCTTGAGCCTGCCCGCGCCGGCCGGTGCGCGCGCCCTGGCCGCGCTGGACCGGGCGGGCCTGCGCCTGGGCCCGGTCGTGGCGACACCCACCCGGTGGGCGCTGCTGGTTGCCCCGTACACCCTGGAACGGCTCGGTGAGCTGCTGTACGCGCAGGACCGGGTGCCCGGCTCGCTGCGGTTCCACGGGGAGGGCGGTTACGTCGTCCTGCCGCCGTCGGAGATCGGCACGGGGCAGGTTCGTTGGGAGCGCGCGCCGGAGCGCACTCCGGGTTCACGCCCCAAGGGTGCCGCCGCGCCGGTCGTGGCGCCCTGGCTTCCGGATGTCGAGGCGGTGCTGGACGCCTTGGTCGTGGCGAGCGTGAGTGCCCCGGACGGCGGTAGCAGACTGACGCACTGAGCGGTTGGGGGAAGGGTTGGCCGGATTCCGATGTCCGTGTGTTCTTTCAGGGGCCATTCATTACGGAGTTCTGTCGCTTCTCTGTCCGATCTCCGGTGAATCTCTTCCGTTCTTCCCCACTCCCTCCCACTCCCTTCCGCAGGGCATCACGATTTCCGGGTAAACGGAGGGACCGCTTGTGACGCATCCGCTTGTCCGGTGGTGTCGCTGATGCCGAGGGAATTCGGATGCGGTAAAGCCCGGCGGCGTGGGGCTCCCTGAGGGCGCCTCGGGCGCTGTTCCCGCCGCGGCGCAGGTCCAACCGGCTTCTTGGGCTGCGGGACTGACGCCCGGCCATCGCGCGGAGGAGCTGGAGCGGGTGACGGGCGGAGGGGTCCGGGCGGGGCCCGTACGCGGGCCTGCGCGCCCCGGGTGCGCGGAGCGCGCCGTACCCGGAAATGAGGATGCCCGATCGCTGGCGACGGGGGATGCACCAGCGACCGGGCTTCTTGAACGGTAACAAGAGATCTGCAGTTCGCAAATTCGATCTCGTGTATGAGGACAGCGATTTACCTGCCAGTACGGCGAGTTGTGACGGGAGTCACCGTCCGGGCTGAGCGCCGGTGACGGTCAGCTGAGTGTCACTTGGCGGTTGGTGAGCCCGCCGCGCGCCCGCCGCTCGTCGGCGGTGAGCGGAGCGTCCGACGCGAGCGCGGTCGCGAGCCGCTCCGCGAACGCGGCGGCGGGCTTCTCGCAGTCCTCGGCACCCATCGCGCTCGGCAGGTCCCAGACGGGGACCATCAGACCGTGCGCCCGGAACGAGCCGACCAGCCGGGTGTCCTCGCCGAGCGAGGACTCGCCTGCGGCGTGCAGCCGGGCGAGCGCGTCCAGGAGCTGTTCCTCGGCGTGCGGCATGACCCAGCGCAGGTGGTTCTTCTCCGGCGTCTCGCACCAGTAGGCGGCGTCCACACCGGACAGCAGGGCGGTCGGGATCGCCGCCTCGTTCGCCCGTTCGAGCGAGGCGGACACCTCGGCGGTGGCGTTCTCCGAGTCCGGCACCCAGAACTCGAAGCCGGAGTGCACCACCGGCTCGAAGGGCGCGTCGTTGTCCAGGAGGTCCTGCAGCCGGGGCCCGTCGGCCGGCACGCGGCGGGCGGCCACGGGCGAACCGGGCTCCGCCTCCAGCGCGCGGCTCAGTGTGTCCGCGAGATCCCGGCTGAGATCGCCGGACGAGGTGTCGTTCTGCAGGGCGAGGAGGACGGAGCCGTCGTCGCGGCGCAGCGCGGGCCATGCCATGGGCAGGACCGTCGCGAGCGTCACCGACGGCACGCCCTCGGGCAGGCCGCCCTTGAGCGTCAGGCCGGCCGTGGCGGCCGGGACCAGCTCGCGCAGCGCGACCCAGTCGCACTCGCCGGCCAGGCCCTCGAACGGACGCTGGACCAGCTCGGTCACCGCCTGGGCCGCGGCGCGGCCGTGACACGCCTTGTAGCGGCGGCCCGAACCGCACGGGCAGGGCTCACGAGCCCCGACCACCGGGATCTCGCCGTCCTTGAGCTGCTGCTTCCCGGCCTTGGTCTGAGGGCGCTTCTTCGCCATGGTGGGCTTACTCCCGAGTGCGACAGTGCGGTCTGGCCCGCGAGCCTAGCCGCCCCGTCGCCCGCCGGCGCACCACCGCCGTGCCCGCGGGCTCAGCCCGCGTGGGCGAACCGCTCGGCACCGACCGGGTGTTCAGCCCGCGTCATCGAACGCGTCGTCGAACGCGCCGGTGAAATCCAGCCCTTCGAGCCCCGGCACGACGGTGGCCCTCGGCGCGCCAGGCAGTCCGGTCATCCCGGCCGCCCGTCCGCTGCCCCGTCCGCCCGGCCGGTCGCCGCGGGGGGCGTGGCCTCCGTCGACGAGCACCCAGACGGTGACCTCCCCCGGCGCGTCGTCCCGTACGCCCCACTCCTGGGCCAGGGCGCTGATGATGTTGAGCCCCCGGCCGCCGCGAGCGGTCACCGAGGGGGTGGCCGGAATCGGCCGGGTCGGACCTCCGCCGTCCGTCACCTCGACAGTCAGCCCGCCCGTCCTGTCGACGCGCCAGGCGGCGCGCACGTCGCCGTCCCCCGTCTCGCTCTGCCAGCCCAGCGGCCTGCCGTGCCGGCAGGCGTTGCTGAGCAGCTCGGAAAGAATCAGCACCGCATCGTCGACGACCGAATCCGACACCCCGTGGCTGCGCAACTGCTCGCGCATCCGGTGCCGCGCCTGGCCCACGCCCGCAGGACCGTGGGGAACGGCCATGCTCGACGACGTGGGCACCTCCTGTGCCACCACCAACGCCACCCCCGAGACCTCCTTTGCCCCCACGCCACGGAGTGGATGCCCTCCTGAGCTGTGCCGGAAACCGGCAAGGGGGCTGGCAGTGACGCACTCGTCACGAACAGGCACAGTCCGAGTGCGCCGGTGTACTCCCTGTAGTTGATCTCCTGATGGGCAGATGGGTTGATGCGTTCATACGCACATACGCCGAGGCGTGCCCCGGTGCGTCGATGTCATGAACGGCCCAGCTGTGCCAGGACCTGCTTGGGGCGGTTGGTGATGATGGCCTCGACCCCGAGCTGTACGCAGAGCTCGACGTCCTCCGGCTCGTTGACCGTCCAGACGTGCGCCCGGTGCCCGGCCCGGTGGAGCCGTTCGATGTAGCCGGGGTGGCTGCGCACGATCCGGACGCTGGGTCCGGCGACACGGGCCCCCGCGGGCAGCCGTCCGTCGCGCAGCCGGGGCGACACGAACTGCATCAGGTACACGGTGGGCAGGTGGGGCACGGCCGCCCGGACGCGGTGCAGCGAACGGGCCGAGAAGCTCATGACGCGTACCGGTGAAGGGGTGCCGGCCGGCGGCGGTGCGTCGAGCTCGAAGCGTTTCAGCAGGTGCAGCAGGCGTTCCTCGACCTGCCCCGCCCAGCGGGTGGGGTGCTTGGTCTCGATGGCCAGCTGGAGCGGCCGCCCGGCCGCCCGCGTCTCCACGAGGAGTTCGAGCAGCCGTTCCAGGGTGAGTACGGAGGTGAGCTCGCCGGGCACCGGGTCCCAGTCCGGCGACTCTCTGTCGTCGCGGTCCTTCCAGGAGCCGAAGTCCAGGGCGGCGAGGGCGTTCAGCTCCAGGGCGGAAACCGCGCCGCGGCCGTTGGACGTACGGTTCACCCTGCGGTCGTGCACGCAGACGAGGTGGCCGTCGGCGGTGAGGCGTACGTCGCACTCCAGGGCGTCGGCGCCGTCCTCGATCGCCTTCCGGTAAGCGGCGAGGGTGTGCTCCGGGGCGTCGTCGGACGCGCCCCGGTGGGCGATGACCTGGATGGGATGCTGCTGCCGTGCTCGGTTCACCCGGGTCATGGTGTCACCGCGGGAACACGGCCGTGCACACCTTGCGACGCGGGACCGTTTTGTCCGATGTAAGGGTCGTGCGCAGATGCACAGGTCCTGCTTACAGTGGCCTGACGTGTCGTGGGAAAAGCTGACTGCGGACACGTACACAGCGGATCTCTTGCCGAATGACTGATGTGGAACCGAGGAGTAAAGAGCTGTGAGCACCGAGAACGAGGGCAACAAGGGCAACGCGGCCGAGTCCGCCCCGTCCGTACCTCCCGTGCCGGCCGACGCTCCCCAGGCGCCCCCCGAGGACACGCCTGCCGCCGCCCCCCACCCGGACGAGACGGTCACCCGGCAGCAGCCGGTCACCCAGGCGCCGGACCAGCCGCCCGCCCAGGCCCCCGTACCCTCCTCGCCGGACCCCGCGACCGCGCAGACGGCCGCCTACCCGACGAACCCGCAGTACGCGCCCCCGCCCCCGCCGCAGTCCGCGGCCGACGCGGGCTGGCCTCCGCCGCCGCCGGCCGTTCCGGCGTACGCCCAGGGGGCGCACGGCAGTGGCGGCGGTCCCGTGTGGGGCGCGCCCGGCGGAACGCACACCCCCGAGGCGCCGCGCAAGCGCCGTGCGGGCGGTCTGGTGGCCGCCGTGGTGGTTGCGGCGCTCGTGGCGGGCGGCATCGGCGGCGCCCTCGGCTACTGGGCCGCAGACCACAACGACGACGCCGGCTCGACCACGGTCTCCGCGTCGGCGAACCAGCAGGACCTCAAGCGCGACCCGGGCACGGTCGCCGGCGTGGCCGCCAAGGCGCTGCCGAGCGTCGTGACGATCGAGGCGCAGGGCGGTGACGGCGAGGGCGGTACGGGCACCGGCTTCGTGTACGACAAGGAAGGCCACATCCTCACGAACAACCACGTGGTGGCCTCCGCGGCGGACAGCGGCCAGCTCACGGCGACGTTCTCCAACGGCAAGAAGTACGACGCCGAGGTGGTCGGCCGGGCCCAGGGGTACGACGTGGCCGTCATCAAGCTGAAGAACCCGCCGAAGTCCCTGTCCCCGCTGCCGCTGGGCAACTCGGACCAGGTGGCGGTCGGCGACTCCACGATCGCGATCGGCGCCCCGTTCGGCCTGTCCAACACGGTCACCACGGGCATCATCAGTGCGAAGAACCGCCCGGTCGCCTCGGGCGACGGCAACGGCGGCAGCAACTCGTACATGAGCGCCCTGCAGACCGACGCCTCGATCAACCCGGGCAACTCCGGCGGCCCGCTGCTCAGCTCGGGCGGCGCGGTCATCGGCATCAACTCGGCGATCCAGTCGACCGGCAGCTCCGGCCAGAGCCAGGCGGGCTCCATCGGCCTCGGCTTCGCGATCCCGATCAACCAGGCGACGACCGTCGCGCAGCAGCTGATCAAGACCGGTCAGCCGGTCTATCCCGTCATCGGCGCCACGGTGACGATGGACGAGAAGAGCGGCGGCGCCGTCATCGCGGACCGGGGCACCGGCGGCACGGACGCGGTCACGAAGGACGGCCCGGCGGCCAAGGCGGGCCTGCGCGCGGGCGACGTCATCACGAAGTTCAACGACACCGTCGTCGACAGCGGCCCCACCCTGATCGGCGAGATCTGGACCCACAAGCCGGGCGACCGGGTCACCCTGACCTACGAGCGCGACGGCAAGACGGCGACGGCCGAAGTCACCCTGGGGGAGCGCAAGGGCGACAGCTGACCGGTTAGGCTGTCCCCGCGCCGGACCGGTCCTCACCGACCGCACCGGCGCGGGGTGGGTTGCCCGAGCGGCCTAAGGGAACGGTCTTGAAAACCGTCGTGGCGCGAGTCACCGTGGGTTCAAATCCCACACCCACCGCAGTGAACGGCCCCCGACCGGGCGAACCGGTCGGGGGCCGTTCGTGTGTGTGGGGGGCGGTGCTTCTAGGATCGGCGGTGGGGGCGGGGTCGTAGCGCAGAGGTCGTCGCGCGCGGTCTCCAAAGCCGCGAGGACGCCGGTTCGAATCCGGTCGGGTCCGCCTCTGCCCTTCCCCTGTCGGGTGCCGCTCATGGGGGCGCAGGGCGCACGGTTCGACCCAGGTCAAGGGTTTGGTTCGGGTTCCTCACGCCTGCGGGGGAACCGGAAGCCAGGGGCGGTTCGGCGGTGGGGCGGTGGGCAGTTCTGGTCCGCGACGTCGTGATCAGAACCGGGCGGTCGGCCGCCGGCCCGGGCTCAGCCTCAGCCCTACTTCCGGTTCCTGGAGGAACAGACATGGCAAGCATCCGTACCGCTCGTGCCCTCGCCGTCGTTGCCGCGCTGCCTCTGACCGCCGTTCTCCTCGGCGGAGTGGCCCAGGCCGACAACGGCTCGTTCGCGAGCGGTGGATCGAACGCGGGCGTGGCCACGATCAGCGGCAGCGGGGTCGGGCGGGACAACGCGGGCAACTCCTCGACCTCGCAGCAGCAGGCGACGGGCGCCGGAGCGTCGAACCAGAGCAACTCCGCGCAGGTGAACGGCTCCGGTTTCACCGACATCGACCAGTCCACGTACAACCTGGCGGTGAACTTCACGAACCTCTGGTGAGCCCCGCGCCGTTCGCGGCCCTGCCGGGGGCCGGACCGCGACGGGCTCGCACGACGGCCCGCCCGTACGCCGGAGTGGCGTACGGGCGGGCCGTCCGCCGTCCACCTCGCGGCCGTACCGGGACCTCGGGGCCGACCCTGAGGACCCGGGTACGCCCCCCTCCACCTACAGGAGGTGGAGGGGGACCCGGTCCTACACCCTGAGGCGGACGCGGTTTCGGGACCTGGGGGCGATTTGGGAGGCGGGGCCCCGCTTCTAGCGTGGAGCCATGACCACGCCAGTCCGCACGGGCACCCACAGGGGAGCCGCACCGGCATGCACGTCGGCCGCGGTACGCACTTACGCGCCGGCGCGCACCGCTGCCCCGGCGCGCACGCCGGGCACCTCAGGCCGTGCCGCACACGCCGCGCGCACGTCGGCGGCGCCGCACCTTCCGTACCCCTCGTTCACGTCGTTCGTGCAGGCACGCGGTCCGGTGCTGCTGCGGGCGGCGCGCTCGCTCACCGCCAACCCGAGCGACGCCGAGGACCTGCTGCAGACCGCGCTCACCAAGACCTACGTCGCCTGGGACCGGATCGAGGACCACCGTGCCCTCGACGGCTATGTCCGCCGGGCCCTGCTGAACACCAGGACCTCGCAGTGGCGCAAGCGCAAGGTCGACGAGTTCGCCTGCGACGAGCTGCCCGAGCAGGAGGCCGTTCCCGGCCCGGACCCGGCGGAGCGCCAGTCGCTGCACGACGCGATGTGGCGCGCCGTCCTGAAGCTGCCGGCCCGCCAGCGGGCGATGGTCGTCCTCCGCTACTACGAGGACCTGAGCGAGGCGCAGACCGCCGAGGTGCTCGGGGTGTCCGTCGGCACGGTCAAGAGCGCGGTCTCCCGGGCGCTCGGCAAGCTCCGCCAGGACCCGGAGCTGATCGCGGACCGCTGAGCGGTGGCCTCCGCAGAGGCGGAAACAGAGGGGCCCGCCCCGGTTCCGGGCGGTGTGACAGTGCGTGGCGACACCGATTCGTACTCCCGGAAGTAGTGACATACCAAGCGGTATGTGCGCAGAATCAGCGGAACCCTACTGCCGCGTAGCGCCCACCGGGAGGACGCCGTGCTCAGCACCATGCAGGACGTACCGCTGACTGTCACCCGCATCCTGACGCATGGGATGACGATCCACGGGAAGTCGCAGGTCACGACCTGGACCGGAGAGCCGGAGCCGCACCGGCGCAGCTTCGCGGAGATCGGCCGGCGCGCCACCCAGCTCGCCAACGCCCTGCGCGACGAGCTGGGCATCGACGCCGATCAGCGTGTCGCGACGCTCATGTGGAACAACGCCGAGCACGTGGAGGCGTACCTCGCCATCCCGTCCATGGGTGCCGTTCTGCACACGCTGAACCTCCGCCTTCCCGCCGAGCAGCTGGTCTGGGTCGTCAAGCACGCCGACGACAAGGTCGTCATCGTCAACGGCTCGCTGCTGCCGCTCATCGCGCCGCTGCTTTCCCGGCTGACGTCGGTGGAACACCTGATCGTCTCGGGTCCCGGCGACCGGTCCGTGCTGGACGGCGCGACGGTGCGCGTACACGACTACGAGGAGCTGCTCGCCGACCGCCCCACCAGCTTCGACTGGCCGGAGCTGGACGAGCGCCAGGCCGCCGCGATGTGCTACACCTCCGGCACGACGGGGGACCCGAAGGGCGTCGTCTACTCCCACCGTTCGGTCTACCTGCACTCCATGCAGGTCAACATGTCCGAGTCGATGGGGCTGACCGACAAGGACACCACCCTCGTCGTCGTTCCGCAGTTCCATGTCAACGCCTGGGGTCTGCCGCACGCGACGTTCATGTCCGGCGTCAACATGCTGATGCCGGACCGTTTCCTCCAGCCCGCCCCGCTCGCCGACATGATCGAGCGGGAGCGCCCGACGCACGCCGCGGCCGTCCCCACCATCTGGCAGGGACTGCTCGCCGAGGTCACCGCCAATCCGCGCGACCTCACGTCCATGGCCAACGTCACCATCGGCGGCGCCGCCTGCCCGCCCTCCCTCATGGAGGCGTACGACAAGCTGGGCGTCCGCCTCTGTCACGCCTGGGGCATGACGGAGACCTCGCCGCTCGGCACGATGGCCAACCCGCCCGCCGGACTGACCCCGGAGGAGGAGTGGCCCTACCGCGTCACCCAGGGCCGCTTCCCGGCCGGTGTCGAGGCGCGCCTCGTCGGCCCGGCCGGCGAGCACCTGCCGTGGGACGGCGAGTCGGCCGGTGAGCTGGAGGTGCGCGGCGCCTGGATCGCCGGTGCCTACTACGGCGGCGCGGACGGCGAGGCGTTGCGGCCCGCGGACAAGTTCAGCGAGGACGGCTGGCTGAAGACCGGCGACGTCGGCGTGATCAGCGAGGACGGCTTCCTCACGCTCACCGACCGGGCGAAGGACGTCATCAAGTCCGGTGGCGAGTGGATCTCCAGCGTCGAGCTGGAGAACGCTCTGATGGCCCACCCGGATGTCGCGGAGGCCGCCGTCGTGGCCGTCCCGGACGAGAAGTGGGGTGAGCGTCCGCTCGCCACCGTCGTCCTCAAGGAGGGCGCCACCGCCGACTACGAGGCGCTGCGGGCGTTCCTCGCCGAGTCCGGCATCGCGAAGTGGCAGCTGCCGGAGCGGTGGTCGGTCATTCCGGCCGTGCCGAAGACGAGCGTCGGCAAGTTCGACAAGAAGGTCATCCGCAAGCAGTACGCGCAGGGCGAGCTGGACATCACGCAGCTCTGAGTCCCTGTACGGAATGGGCGAGGGCGGTACGGGTGCGTTCCCGTACCGCCCTCGTCGTATGCCTCTGTACGCCGGTCAGTTCGTGCCGATCTTCGCGAGCAGGTCGACGATGCGGGACTGCACCTCATCGCTCGTGGAGCGCTCCGCCAGGAACAGCACGGTCTCGCCCGAACCGAGGCGCGGCAGCTCCGCCTCGTCGATGTCGGCTGAGGTGTAGACGACCAGCGGGGTGCGGTTCAGCTGGCCGTTGGCGCGCAGCCAGTCCACGATTCCGGCCCGGCGGCGGCGTACCTGCATCAGGTCCATCACCACCAGGTTCGGCCGCATCCGGGTCGCCAGCGCGACGGCCTCGCTGTCCGTCGCGGCGCAGGCGACCTGCATGCCCCGCCGTTCCAGCGTCTCCGTCAGCGCGGCCGCGATGTCCTGGTGCTCCTCGATCAGCAGGACGCGTGGCGGGTGCTGTTCGCTGTCGCGCGGCGCGAGCGCCTTCAGGAGTACGGCAGGGTCGGCACCGTACGCCGCCTCCCGTGACGCCTGTCCCAGGCCGGCGGTCACCAGCACGGGCACCTCGGCGGCGACCGCCGCCTGCCGCAGGGACTGGAGCGCCTTTCGGGTGATCGGCCCGGTCAGCGGGTCCACGAAGAGCGCGGCGGGGAAGGCCGCGATCTGCGCGTCCACCTCCTCGCGCGAGTGCACGATCACCGGCCGGTAGCCGCGGTCGCTCAGCGCCTGCTGCGTGGAGACGTCGGGTGCGGGCCAGACGAGCAGCCGGCGCGGGTTGTCGAGCGGCTCGGGGGGCAGCTCGTCGTCAACCGGCTGCGGGGAGGGGCGGTTGGCGACCTCGACAGCGCCACCGGGGCCGTCCAGCGGCTCGGGTCCCTCGGCCGCGCCCTCGTCGGGCGCGCCGATGGCGTACGCGCGCCCTTCGGCGGCGGGAGCGGAGAGCAGCTGCCCCGATCCCTGCCCGTGCACGGTGGGGGCGGGGGGTGCGGCGGTGGGCGCTGCAGGCCCGGGCTGCGGGGCCGCGGGGGCAGGTGCGGGCGACGCGGGGCGCTCGTCCTGGCCGGGCTCGGGCTCCGGCGGCGCGGCCAGCTTGCGGCGCCGGCCGACGCTGCTGCCGCCGCCGCCCAGAGTCTGGTTCTGCTGGTGGGCGATGTGCTGGGCGAACGGCACGCCCTGCCCCAGCGTGCGCACGCTGAACGCGCGCCCCTGAGTCGAGTCCGACCCGCCCGGCATCGGTGCCTCGGCGGGCAGCGGCTGCCGCCGCACGTCGGGCGCGGGCGCCAGCGTACGGGGGCGGGCCGGGGGACCTGCGGGGGTGCCGGTGCCGGTGGTGTGGGTCGTACGTCCGGTGCTCTGCGTCTCCGGCGCGGCGACGGGTGCGGCGGGCCCCTGCCCGGAGGCGTCGTCGTCCCCCCAGCCGCCGGGGTGCGCGGGCGGTTCTGGCAGGTCGGCGGGGGCGGACCGCTCCGGCTGGGCGACGGGCACGCCGGGAGTGCCGAGCCTGGGGTCGGCGGGGGTGGGCGGCGCGGTTTCGGCGCCCGGTGCGGGCGGTGCGACCGGCGCGGGCAGCGCGAATGGGGCGGGCCGCACCTCCTGCGGGCCCGTGTCCCCGTGGCGGGCGCGGCGCCGGCCGGTTGGGGCGGGCGGCGCCTGCGGCGGCGCGGGGGCGTGCTCCGGCGCGCCGACGGCGTCGGCCGGGGCAGCGGCAGCGGCGGGGGCGCCGGGGCCGGCGTCCGGTGCGCCGGGCAGCCCGGCACCGGGCCGGTACGCGGCGGGCCCGGCCGGAGGTGTACCCACGCCCGCGCCGTGCGAACCGCCTGAGACGGCCTCATCCGTATCCATGCCGACGCGGTACGAACCCGACGCGGCGGCCTCGTCCGTACCCACGCCGATGCCGTGCGAATCGGACGCGCCGGCCGCCTCCTTACCCACGCCGACGTCATACGAACCCGACGCATCGCCCTCAGGCGCGCCGGCAGGCCCCGGCGCCCCGACCGCACCCGCGACCCCCGCGCCCAAGGACCCGTCCGGCTCCCCGGCACCCGGCGCCACCCGGTCCGCGTCTGCGGGCGGGAGGGCGAAGGGGACGCGCGGTCCGGCCTCGGCGGCGGCGGCCCGTTCCTGGGCGGCGGCCAGGGCGCGGCGGCGGCGCCCGGTCGGCTGCGGCGCCGGCGCGGGCAGTCCCGGCGAGGGCGAGGGCGAAGGGGCCACCGGACCGGGAGCCGGGCGCCCGGCGTCATCGAGGTTCGAGAAGGCGGCGGGCGCCGTGGACTCGACGGCGTTCACGACGGGGGGAAGGGCGAGGCGGCCCTCGTCGCCCGGGTTCCCCCGGTGCCCGCCGGCCGCGACCGGGACCTGTGCCCCGGCCGGAACGCCCTGCGGGGGCACCGTCTGCCCGCGCTGCGGACGGCCGGCCTGCGCGCCCTCGGCGGCGGTCACCACGGACCCCTCCGACGGAGCGGCCGCGGGCAGCGCGAGGGCCTGCCCCGGGGCGGACCGGGCCACCTGCGCACCCGTCTCGGCGGGGCTGGGCCGCCCGCGACGGCGTCCGGAGCCCTCGGTGGCCTGCTGGGCGGGGATCAGCTCGTTCGGGACCGCGACCTCGGCGGCGGGGGCGGCACGGCGCGCACGTCGGCGCCCGGTCGGGGCGGCGGCGCCGGTGTCCCCGGGGGCCGCTTCCAGCTCGCCGCTGCCGTCGGAGCCGCCCATGGGGCTCTCCAGGAAGGCGTCGGTGGAGGAACGCCGCGCACGGCGCCGCCCCTTACCCGCCTCGGGCGCCTCCGACACCACCGGCGCCGGGTCCGCATGACCGGTCTCCTCGAGGGGAAGAGGCGCGGGTGCCACCGGAGGAGCCGCCTCCACCTGAGGCACCGGGGGCGCCACGGTCCCCGCACCCGCGCCGATCGGCACCTCGAGGACGTACGCACTGCCGCTCATGCCCGGCATCTCGTGCGTCTGGAGCACACCGCCGTGCGCGCGGACGATGCCGCTCACGATGGGTACGTGCACCGGGTCTCCCCCGGCGAACGGTCCACGCACCTCGATGCGTACGACGTCACCGCGCTGGGCGGCGGCGACCACGACGGTCGAGTCGACGTAGCCGCCACCGGGCACGAGACGGGCCTTGCCGGTCGAGTCGACGCCGGCGACGTCCGCGACGAGGTGGGCGAGGGCGGTCACCAGGCGTCCGGCGTCGACCTCGGCCTCGATCGGCGGGGCGTGCACCGCGAACTGGGCGCGGCCGGGGCCGATCAGCTCGACCGCGGCGTCGATGCCGGCCGTGACGACGCCGTCGAGCAGCACCCGCGTCTTGACCAGCGCCTCGGCGCCGGCGTCGAGGCGCTGGTAGCCCAGCACGTTGTCGATGAGCGTCGTCATGCGCGCGTAGCCCGCTGCCAGGTGGTGCAGGATCTGGTTCGCCTCGGGCCACAGCTGGCCGGCAGGGTCGGCGGCGAGCGTGGAGAGCTCGCCGCGCAGCTCCTCCAGGGGGCCGCGCAGCGACTCGCCGAGCACGGCGGTGAGCTGGGTGTGCCGGGCGGTGAGGTCGGTCAGCCGCTCGGCCTGCTCCTCCAGTTCGGAGGCATAACGCTCGGTGCGGTCGGCCAGCTCGGAGGCGTGGGCCTCCTCGACGGCGGCGAGCTCGGCGGTGTGCCGCTCGGTGAGTTCGGCGACCGCGGCGGTGTGGGTCGCGGTCAGCTCGGCGATCTCGTCCTTGCGCCGCTTGTCCAGCTCCTCGTAGGGGCGGCGGTCGGTGAACGTCATCACGGCGCCGACGAGCTGGTCGCCGTCACGGACGGGGGCGGTGGTCAGGTCGACCGGGACCTGTTCCCCGCTCTTGGACCACAGAACCTGTCCGCGCACCCGGTGCTTGCGTCCCGACTTCAGCGTGTCGGCGAGGGGGGACCCCTCGTACGGGAAGGGCTCGCCCTCGGCGCGCGAGTGCAGGATCAGCGGGTGCAGCTCCTGGCCGCCGAGGTCGCTGGCCCGGAAGCCGAGGATCTGCGCGGCGGCGGGGTTGACCAGGACGACCCGGCCGTCCGTGTCCGTACCGACGACGCCCTCGGCGGCGGCGCGCAGGATCATCTCGGTCTGGCGCTGCGAGCGGGCCAGCTCGGCCTCGGTGTCGACGGTGCCGGAGAGATCGCGCACGACGAGCATCAGCAGCTCGTCACCGGTGTAGCTGCCCCCGTACGAGCCCTGGACGTCCTTGTACGCCGCCTGCCCGTCCTCCAGGCTGGCGCTGGTCACCTCGACGGGGTACTCGTGGCCGTCGGTGCGGCGCGCGACCATGCGCGTCGGCTTGGTACGGCCTCGCTCGTCCGCAGCCTCCGGCCGTCGCATCGACCCCGGGATCAGCTTGGAGTCGAACTCCGGCAGCAGATCGAGCAGCCCGCGGCCGACGAGCGCGGTGCCCGGCGACTCGAACATTTCGAGGGCGATGGTGTTGGCGTTGACGACCGTACCGTTGCAGTTGACGAGCAGAAGCCCGTCCGGAAGGGCGTCGAGTATGGCTGCGAGGCGAGCAGCGCCTCGGGATGGCCTGCTGCTCACGACGACGCTTCCTCCCTGATTACTGCATCTTGCCGACAGCGGCCCCATCTTGCCCCTCGGGCCTCAAGCTGTCACTGAAGGAGTCTAAAGGCAGGGAAGGGGCGTGGGACTGCGGATGAGGGGGAGCTCTCACCAAGGTTTGGTGCGTACGTTGTACGGCTCCGAGGCGCATCGCGCACCGCGGTGGCCCGCCGAGGGGGCCGCGGGCGCGGTCAGCGCACGTTCGGCAGGACCGGCCGCAGACCGTTCCACCGGGCGATCTCGCACCCGTTGGTCCGCCTGAACGAGGCGTCGACGTGGCGGCCGTGCCAGGTGCCGGTGACCCGGGCGGTGGATTCCCCGCCGTACTGCTGCGTACACATCGCGTCCCGGGGAACGGGCGCGAACGGGTCCGCCCCCTCCCCGTCCAACTGATCGAGCCGCTCGCACGCCTGCGCGGCGACCGGGTGGCTCCCCCGGGCCGGCTCGCACTCCAGCTCGTACCTGCCGTCGGCCTCCGGGTTCCCCGACCCGGCGACGACCACGGTGAGCCGCGTCCCCGCGCCGTCGTCCTGGAGGAGCGGCAGGGACAGCGGCAGCGGGAGGGGCCCGGAGGCGGCGGTGGCGGCGGGCGCGGCGGCGGACAGTGCGGCGAGGGAGGCGACAGCGGTCAGGGCGAGACGGCGCATCATTGCGGACTCCTGTGGCGGAAGAACCTGCGGGGGCGGCGCCCCCGCCCTGCCTAACGCGCCACCCGCCCCGGCGTTGCGCACGGCAATCGCTTTGCTCTCGTGGCCGCCCGCCTAGTACCGTAGGCCGCGATTGGTGGCGCGGCGTGCAGCTGTGTCATCATCTGCACGCACCACTCGCGCTCGCGCGGGCGTTGCGCTGGAGGCGTCGCCTAGTCCGGTCTATGGCGCCGCACTGCTAATGCGGTTTGGGGCTTACCCCCCATCGAGGGTTCAAATCCCTCCGCCTCCGCACCACACCGAAGCCCCGGTCCCCAGGACCGGGGCTTCGCTCGTTCCTGGCGTTTGCGCAGTTCAGGCGGGGTGCGGGCAATGGATTTCGCGTCCCGGCGCAGGTCATGTAATGTTGTTCTCGCAACGCCGACGGGGCAGAAAAAACCCCGGAAGCACAAGCACTCGTAGCTTAACGGATAGAGCATCTGACTACGGATCAGAAGGTTGCAGGTTCGAATCCTGCCGAGTGCACAGCAAATGAGAGGCCCCGGAGGAATCCGGGGCCTCTTTCGTTTGCGCTGCTTGGTCCGGCGGTCCTGCGTCCTGGTCCTACTGTCCGTGCCGAGCCGCGGGCGTACCGTGGCCGCGTGGCGAACGATGATCTGGGGCGGACTCTGCGGCGGTTGAGGCGGTTGGCTTCTCTGACGCAGGAAGAGCTGGCCGAGCGGGCGGATGTGTCCGTCGATGTGATCAGGCAGCTTGAGCAGGGGCGGAAGAAGTCGGCACGCCTTCCTACGTTGCACGCGCTCGCGAACGGTCTCGGCGTTGAGCTGACCACGCTCCTGGGGGACCCGCCCGCTGTCGCCTCCTCGGGGGAGAACGACGGGCCGCGCTTCGTGGCGGTGCGTCGCGCCATCATGCCCGCGCTGTGGGGGCCGGCCCCGGAGCCGCCCGGGGACGGCTTCGCGATGGATCGGCTGCGTGAGCGGATCGCGGAGGGGTGGACGCAGTACCACTCCGCCGAGTTCGACGCCGTGATGACGGTCCTGCCGGAGCTCATTGCGGATGCGCGAGCAGCCGCCGTTTCGTCCGAGGGGGAGGTGCAACGGGCCGGCTTCGGTGCTCTGGGCAAGGCGCTTCAGCTTGCCGGGCATGTCGCCGTGCGGATGGGGAAGACCGATCTCGCTCTCATCAGTCTGGAGCGCGCGATAGAGGCGGCCGGACAGTCGGGCGATCCGCTGCTCGTGCCGATGATCGTCAACTCCACGGCGTGGACGTACCAGCGGCAGGGCCGTCTGGAAGACGCGTTGGGCATCGCGCTCCGTACCGCTGACGAGATGGTGAGCGCGGGGCGACTCGACACCGTGGACGGGCTGAAGGTGTGGGGAGCGCTGACCATGAGTGCTGCCACGTCCGCCGCGCGGAGTGGGGACTACGAGCGTGCGGCGGCGATGATGGGGGCGGCGGAGAAGGAGGCCGCGCGTGTCGCCAAGCTGCCTGACGGTGGTGACAACCGGATGGTCAGCGTCTTCAGCCCGTCCTCCGTGCGGATTGAGCGTGTTCGGCTGGCCGTTCAGTACGGGCACCCGCAGGATGCCCTGGCTCTGGCCAAGGGGATGCGGTTGAGCAAGGACACGCCGCCGTCCTGGCGGACGTGGCTGCTTCTGGACGTGGCACGGGCGCACACGGACACGGGGGACGCGGCCGGAGCCGTAAAGACTCTGGAATCCCTGCGCCGGGTGGCACCGACGTGGATGCAGCACCACACCTTGGCCGTGGCCATCGTGCGGGACCTTTGGTCCCTGCCCAACCACCCGGCCGGGCTACGGCCGTTGGCCGAGTTTCTCGGGGTCTGCGCATAGCGTCCTGAAAGTAGGACGCTGCGCCCCTGTAACCCCTACTCGCATGTCGCTTACATGAGCGGACAGTGCCCCGGCGGCCGTGCGACCGGCCCCGGGGCTCGGCCGATCTGAAAGAGCAGACCGACATGCCGCAAGCTACAGCGGAGGCCCGCCCTGTCGGGCCTCCCGGGTACAGCCAGACGATGCCGCGCGAGCCGGAGAGCGCCGCTGCCGCCAGACGTTTCACCGATACCGCCCTGTCCTGTTGGGGCTTGGAGGAGTTGGCCGACGACTGCGCCCTGATCGTGAGCGAACTCGTCGCCAACTCCGTGAGGTACGCCCGCCGGGACTCCATCCGCGTGGTCGTGGAGCGCACCGCTCCCCGGGCGGTCCGCGTGGCCGTCACGGACTTCAGTCGCGCGCTGCCCGTCGAACGTCAGGTGGGAGACAGCGACGAAGGTGGGCGGGGCCTGTTACTCGTGGCGGCTCTGGCATCCGACTGGGGCACGGACGAGCGCCGTTGGGGCAAGGTTGTCTGGGCTGAGCTGGAAGGGCGCGGATGAGCACCGACGAGAGCCTTGGCCGCAGCGCGGCCCGTGCCCATCTTTCTCAGCTGATCGACATGTTCGGCGTGGACGGGTGCTTGAGGGTCAACGTGGTGCCTGAACCTGCACCGGAGGCTGCAAGTGAGGCTGCCGAAGAGGAGTAATTCAGACGGGCGCGGGAAGGGAGGCGGCGGCCCGGGTCCCCCTCACCGTTCCGCAGCCGCCACCGGCGCGACCGGGGCAGCAACCGCGACCGGCCGGCGTCGGGTCGGCATTCCGACCGTCGGGTTGGCCACGCCCCAGGCGGCGCCCTTGCAGACGAGTTCCTTGTAGACGGCGGCGATGCGGCCCGTCAGCGCCGCCTTGACCGCGCGGTCGTCGGCGGTGACGTACTGGATGAGGCCGTCCTTGCGGCCCAGCGAGACGCACTGGTTGAAGTAGCGCAGCGGGGTGGACGGGATCTTGGTGCCGGCGAGGCGGGCCGCGAGGGCGTCGGCGGCTTGCCAGGCGGTGGGGCCGCCCGAGGCGCAGGACATCCGGAGCGGCTTGCCGCCGGGGCCGGCGACGAGGGCCGCGTCCCCGATCGCGTACACATCGGGGTGCGAGACCGAGCGCATGGTCGCGTCGACCACGATCTGCCCGGTCTCCGAGGTCTCCAGGGTGGTGGCCACCGCGAGCGGGTGGACCGCGAAGCCGGTCGTCCAGACGGTGACCGCCGCCGGGAACGAGGTGCCCTCGGCCGTGGTGACGTGACCGGCGCCGACCTCCGCGACGGCGGTGTTCTCGTGGACGGTGATGCCGAGCCGGTCGAAGACCTTGCGGACGTGGGCGCGGCCCTTCGGCGAGAGCCAGTCGCCGAGGCCGCCGCGCGCGGCGAGGGCGATGTCGAGGTCCGGGCGGGCCTCCGCGAACTCGGTGGCCGCCTCGAGGCCGGTCAGCCCGCCGCCGACGATCAGCACGGACTGCCCGGGCGCGAGGGCGGCCAGCCGGTCGCGCAGCCGGAGCGCGCCGGGGCGGCTCGCGATCTCGTGGGCGTGCTCGGCGGTCCCGGGGACGCCCTGGGTGTTCCAGGCGCTGCCGAGGGCGTAGACGAGGGAGTCGTACGCCAGCTCCTCCGCGCCGTCCGCGCTCTCGACGGTGACGGCCTTGCGGTCGACGGCCACGGCGGTGACGCGGCCGACCTTCAGCTCCACGCCCGTTCCGGCGAACATCTCGGTGAAGGGGCGGGGCCTGAGGTCCTGGCCCGCCGCGAGCTGGTGCATGCGGACCCGCTCCACGAAGTCGGGCTCCGCGTTGACGAGGGTGACGGTGACGTCCTCGCGGCGCAGCCGCTTGGCGACGCGGCCCGCCGCGATGGCTCCGGCGTATCCGGCTCCGAGGACGATGATGCGGTGCTGCTGCATGTGCCTGCTCCTGTCTCGCGCGGGTCCGCCCCTGCGGGGTGGTTTCTCGCCCCTTGAACCGGGTGGCCCGCGCTTTCCTGACAGGAGAGTGATGTGACCTGAGTCACTGAGTACTTAGAAGGCCGTGAGCAGCGGCTTTCCGTGTTCCATGGCCGCCCACTGCCGGGTCGCGCGTTCCAGCTTGTCCGGGTTGACCTGGTTGCGGAACGAGGCGATTCCCTCCGGCGTGACTTCCACGCTCATGACGCCGATGACGCGTTCGCCGACGACCGCCAGGACGGCGGTGGCGCCGTTCGCGTACGTCATGTGCAGTGCCACGGAACCGCCGGTCACCGCTGTCTTCGCCTTGCCCGGCTTGAGCAGGCCGCGCATGAACGTCGCGACGGCCTTCGCTCCCTCGAACGCCTTGGCGCGGGCCGGCACCTTCCCGCCGCCGTCGCCGATGGAGATCGCGTCGGCGGTCAGCAGCTCCACGAGCGGTTCGGTACGGCCGCCGGCGGCGGCGAGCAGGAACTCCTCGATGACCCGGCGGGCGGCGGCCTCGTCCACCTCGGTGCGCGTCCGGCCGTCGGCGATGTGCTTCTTCGCCCGGTGGTAGACCTGCTGCACGGCGGCCTCGCTCAGCTCCAGGATCTCCGCGATCTCCCGGTGCGGATGGCCGAACGCCTCGCGCAGTACGTACACGGCCCGCTCGCCCGGCGTCAGCCGCTCCATGAGCGTGAGCACGGCGTACGAGACCGACTCGCGCTGTTCCACCGTGTCGGCGGGGCCGAGCATGGGGTCCCCGGCGAGCAGGGGCTCGGGCAGCCAGGCGCCCACGTACGTCTCGCGGCGGGCGCGGGCGGAGGTGAGCTGGTTGAGGCAGAGGTTGGTGAGGACCTTCGTCAGCCACGCCTCGGGGACCTCGATCCGTCCGGTGTCGGCGGCCTGCCAGCGCAGGTAGGTGTCCTGTACGGCGTCCTCGGCCTCGCTCGCCGAGCCCAGGAGGCGGTAGGCGATGGCCTCCAGGCGGGGCCTGGCCGCCTCGAACCGGTCCACGTCCTGCACGGTCGGGGTCATGCCCGGCATCCTAGGGCCCGTTGTCAGTGCCCGCCCGTAAGGTGCGGACATGGACTGGCAGTGCACCGGCCTCCGTTGGCCCGAGGGCTCCGACGGCCCCGCGCTGGGCTGGCGCAAGGGGGCGCGGACGCGGGCGAGCGTCCTGGCGTACGGAACGGAGTTCGGCTTCCGGGCGTCCGGCGAGCGGCGCTGCTCCGGGGCCCGGGGCCATGCCTGCCCGCTGGGTGCCGTGGTCCCGGCGGGCTCCACGGGCGGGCGCTGCCCGGAGTGCGGGCGGCTCGACCGGGCGCACTCGGTGGCCGCCGACACGATCCCGGACGACCCCCGCACGTACCGGGTGTACCTCGCGTGGTTCGGGCCCGGCATGCTGAAGGTCGGGATCACCGCCGAGGAGCGGGGCGCGGCGCGGTTGCGGGAGCAGGGCGCGGTGGTCTTCAGCTGGCTGGGCCGGGGGCCGCTGATGGCGGCGCGCCGGGCCGAGGAGGTGCTGCGGGCGGCCCTCGGGGTCCCGGACCGCATTCCGTACGCCCGTAAGCGGGAGGTGCGGGCGTCCCTCCCGGACCCGGTGGAGCGGGCGGCCGAGGTCGCGGAGCTGTACGGCAGGGCGGCGGCCCTGGAGGGCGCCGGCCGGTCGGAGGCGCTGGAGCGGCTGCCGTTCGCGGCGGTGGACCACGCGGGGGTGTTCGGGCTGCGGGCGGGGGCCATGGCGGCGACGGGGGGCGGTCCCGTCCGCGCGGTGGCCGGGCTGGTGGACGGGGGCGCGGTGGCGGGGAGGCTCGTCGCGGCGGCCGGACCCGATCTCCACCTGGACACCGGCCCGCAGGGCCTCGTCATCGTGGACACGCGGCTGATGACCGGCTGGACGTTGTCGGCGGCCGGGGCGGGCGCGGCCGGGGCCCGTGTGCCGACCGTCGTGGTGGGGGGTGGTGCGGCGCAGGAGGGGCTGTTCTGAGATGGTCGGCGGTATGGGTGACGATCGCGACGACGTGGTGCGGTTCCGGCAGCGGCTCGGACTGCCCGGACTCATCGACGTGCACACGCATTTCATGCCGGAGCGGGTTCTGCGCAAGGTGTGGGCGTACTTCGACATGGTGGGCCCGCTGACCGGGACGGAGTGGCCGATCGCCTACCGGCACGAGGAGGCGGAACGGCTCGCTGTGCTCCGCTCGTTCGGGGTGCTCCGCTTCACGTCGATGCTGTACCCGCACAAGCCGGGGATGGCGGCCTGGCTGAACGACTGGGCGGCCGGATTCGCCGCCCGGACACCGGACTGCCTGCACACCGCGACGTTCTTCCCCGAACCGGACGCCGGGCGCTATGTGCGGGAGGCCGTGGAGGCGGGGGCCCGGGTCTTCAAGGCCCACCTCCAGGTCGGCGCGTACGACCCGAACGACCCCCTGCTCGACCCGGTGTGGGGTCTGCTCGCGGAGGCGGGCATCCCGGTCGTGGCGCACTGCGGCTCGGGCCCGGCCCCCGGCGAGCACACCGGCCCCGGACCCATCGGCCGCGTCCTCGCCCGGCATCCCCGGCTGCCGTTGATCGTGGCGCACATGGGGATGCCGGAGTACGCGGAGTTCCTGACGCTCGCGGAGACGTACCCGGAGGTCCGGCTGGACACGACGATGGCGTTCACCGACTTCGTCGAGGACGCCAGCCCGTTCCCCCCGGGGGAGCGCGGCCGCCTCGCGGATCTCGGCGACCGGATCCTGCTGGGGACGGACTTTCCGAACATTCCGTACCCGTACGCCCACCAACTGCATGCCCTGGAGCGCCTGGGGCTGGGCGACGACTGGCTCCGGGCGGTCTGCCACGACAACGCGAAGGCGCTGTTCGGCGTCTGAGATCCCCGCTGCGGCTTTCTCAGGGAATTCACAGAAACGGAAAAGGACTCTCTCAGAGCGGTCTCACAGGCTGGCGTCATGACGACGACGACCTCGCCCCAGGGGCGTACCGAACTGCTCAGGCCGGACCGCACCCCCGTGCGGGTGCTGGTCGTGGACGACGAGGCTTCGCTCACGGAGCTGCTGTCGATGGCGCTTCGTTACGAGGGCTGGGAGGTGCGCAGCGCGGGGGACGGGGCGGACGCCGTGCGTACGGCCCGCTCGTTCCGGCCCGACGTGGTCATTCTCGACGTGATGCTGCCCGACATGGACGGGCTCGCCGTCCTCGGCAGGCTGCGGCGGGAACTGTCCGACGTGCCGGTGCTGTTCCTCACCGCGCGGGACTCCGTGGAGGACCGGATCGCCGGGCTCACGGCGGGCGGCGACGACTACGTCACCAAGCCGTTCAGCCTGGAGGAGGTCGTGGCCCGGCTGCGCGGACTGATCCGGCGGTCGGGTACGGCGGCGGCGCGCGGCGAGTCGCAGCTCGTCGTGGGCGACCTGATGCTGGACGAGGACAGCCACGAGGTGAGCCGGGGCGGGACGAACATCCACCTCACGGCGACCGAGTTCGAGCTGCTGCGGTTCCTGATGCGCAACCCGCGCCGGGTGCTCAGCAAGGCGCAGATCCTGGACCGGGTCTGGAACTACGACTTCGGCGGCCAGGCCAACGTGGTCGAGCTGTACATCTCCTACCTGCGCAAGAAGATCGACGCGGGCCGCACGCCCATGATCCACACCCGGCGCGGGGCGGGGTACCTGATCAAGCCCGGTGAGTAGCGGAGTGCGGCGGCCGTGGACCCTGCGCACCCGCCTCGTGGTCTCGGCGGTGACGCTGATCGCCGTCGTCGCCGCCGTGATCGGCTCGGTCACCGCGATCGCGTTCCACAGTTATCTGTACGGGAAGCTCGACGGACAGTTGCGGGACATCGCGGTCCGGGCGCAGCGGGTGCCGGGTGTTCCCGCGCCCGGGGGGCCGAAGACGTCCCCGGGGCATGATCCGCTCGGTTTCATCGGCATGGGCGGCCAGCCGCTGGAGACCTTCGGCGCGCTGGTCGAGCAGGGGGAGATCACGGACTCGGCCGTCGTGAAGGACGGCGGTTTCGACGCCGGCGAGAACACCGAACCGCTGACCGCAGCCCAGCGGGACGCCGTGTCGGCGGCCGGTGTCACGGCGGACGACCGCGCGCACGACGCCGAGCTGCCCGGTCTGGGCGGTTACCGGGTGCGGGCGGTGCCGACGGACGACGGCGGCACGGTCCTCGTCGGCATCCCCACCACCGAGGTGAGCCGTGCGCTGGGCACCCTGATCCTGGTGGAGGTCTGCGTGACCGGTGCGGGGCTCGTCGCGGCGGGGATCGCGGGCGCGGCGATGGTCGGTGTCGCGCTGCGGCCCCTGCGGCGGGTGGCGGCTACCGCGACCCGGGTGTCCGAACTGCCCCTGCACAGCGGCGAGGTGGCTCTCCTCGAACGGGTGCCGGACGCCGAGGCGGACCCGCGCACGGAGGTGGGCCAGGTCGGCTCGGCGCTGAACCGGATGCTGGGGCACGTGGGTTCGGCCCTGGACGCGCGGCAGCGCAGCGAGACGCGGGTGCGCCAGTTCGTCGCGGACGCCAGCCACGAGCTGCGGACCCCGCTGGCCTCGATACGCGGCTACGCCGAACTCACCCGGCGCGGCCGGGAGGACCCCGGCCCGGACACCCGGCACGCGCTCGGGCGCATCGAGGCGGAGGCCCAGCGGATGACGGGCATGGTCGAGGACCTGCTCCTGCTCGCCCGCCTGGACGCGGGCCGCCCGCTCTCGTACGAGAGCACCGATCTCTCGCCGCTCGTCGTGGACGCGGTGAGCGACGCCCGCGCGGCGGACCGCGCCGGGCCCGTCCGCCACTGGCGCCTGGACCTCCCGGACGCCCCCGCGAGGGTCCGCGCCGACCCCACCCGCATCCACCAGGTCCTGGTCAACCTCCTGGCCAACGCCCGTACCCACACCCCGCCGGGCACCACGGTCACCGCCCGTGTCCTGGCCGGGCCCGCCGCCCCCTGGGTCACCGTGGAGATCCAGGACAACGGCCCCGGCATCCCTCCGGACCTCCTCCCCCACGTCTTCGAGCGCTTCGCCCGCGGTGACGCCTCCCGCTCCCGTCACGCCGGCTCCACGGGCCTCGGCCTCGCGATCGTCCAGGCGGTGGTGACGGCCCACGGCGGTGCGGTGGAGGTGCGGTCGGTGCCGGGGGAGACGGTGTTCGCGGTGCGGCTGCCGGTGGAGCGGGTCGGATGCGGACGGCCCCGGCCGGACAGGCCCTAGCGGGTCAGCGTCTCGAAGCCGTTGTCACCGCAGTACGCCACGATGAGGCCCAACGCTTCGGACTCGTCGCTGTTCATCGCCGCCGCTGTGGCCTCCGCCAGCGTGCGGCCCGCGCCCACGGGCTCGTCCGTGAGCGGCTGCATCGCCGCGAAGACGTCGCTCGCGATGGCCCCGGCCTCCTCGCCACCCGCCGCGTCCGGAGACTCCTCGTCGTGCGCCCTCTGCCACGCGCCCAGCTGCCGGCAGTAGTTCTCGCGCCAGTCGGTGAGCTGCTGTTCGCTCGCGCCCGCGTCGGACGAGCACCCCGCGACCGCCGCCACCAGGGCGAGGGCCGGTCCCACCGCTTTGAGCCCACGCATCCCTGTGCCCCTGGCCGTGATCACGACGGCCGCGCCCGCGACCGCCGCAGAAGCATACGTCCGTCGGTCCACAGGCACGCCACAGCCTCACCACACGCCTGTGACAGCGCCGTTGGCGACTGTCGACAGCATGCGAACAGAGACTCCTTGGAGCACCTTGCCGGCCCGGGACCACCTCCTCGCCGGCGTGGCCGGTGCGGCGGGTGCGCCCGTGCTCGATGTGGTGGTGCCCGTCTACAACGAGGAGAAGGACCTCGAACCGTGCGTGGTGCGGCTGCACGGGCATCTGGCCCGCACCTTCCCGTACGCCTTCCGGATCACCGTCGCCGACAACGCCAGTACCGACCGGACGCCCGAGGTGGCGGAGCGGCTGGTGCGGTCGCTGCCGGGGGTGCGGTCGGTCCGGCTGGAGGAGAAGGGGCGCGGGCGGGCGCTGCGCACCGTGTGGACGCACTCGGACGCGCCGGTGCTCGCGTACATGGACGTCGATCTGTCCACCGACCTCAACGCCCTGCTTCCGCTGGTGGCGCCGCTCATCTCCGGACACTCCGACCTCGCCATCGGGTCGCGGCTCGCGCGGAGTTCGCGGGTGGTGCGGGGGACGAAGCGGGAGTTCATCTCGCGGGCGTACAACATCATCCTCCGCTCGTCGCTGGCCGCCCGGTTCAGTGACGCGCAGTGCGGGTTCAAGGCGATCCGGCGGGAGGTCGCGCAGCGGTTGCTGCCGATGGTGGAGGACACCGGCTGGTTCTTCGACACCGAGATGCTGGTGCTCGCCGAACGGGCTGGGCTGCGCATCCACGAGGTGCCCGTCGACTGGGTGGACGACCCCGACTCCACGGTCCACATCGTCCGGACCGCCACCGAGGACCTGAAGGGCGTGTGGCGGGTGGGCCGGGCGCTGGCCGTCGGCGCGCTTCCGCTGGACCGGCTGGCGCGGCCCTTCGGGGACGATCCGCGCGACCGGGCGATCGGCGGGGTGCCGGGCGGGCTCGCCCGCCAGCTCGTCGGATTCTGCGTCGTGGGTGCCCTCTCCACGCTGTTCTACCTGGCGCTGTACTCCCTCTTCCGGCTCGGCACCGGGCCCCAGCTCGCCAACGGGGCCGCGCTGCTCGTCTCGGCCGTCGCGAACACCGCCGCGAACCGGAGGCTCACCTTCGGGGTACGCGGCCGGGGCGGCGCGGTCCGTCACCAGGCGCAGGGCCTCGTGGTCTTCGCCATCGGGCTCGCCCTGACCAGCGGTTCGCTGGCGGCCCTGGGCGCGGCCTCCGGTTCGCCCTCGCACAGCACCGAACTCGCGGTGCTCATCGCGGCGAACCTCGCGGCGACGGTGCTGCGCTTCCTGCTCTTCCGCGCGTGGGTCTTCCCGGACCGGGAGCGGGGAAACCCCGCGTCACCGGCCGTGGCGTTCCCCGCCGCCGACCCGGGAATCCCCGCGCACGATGCCGCCGTCCCCGCACCGCCGGCCGCCGGAACCACCCACGACCCGAGGAACGCCCGATGACACCGCTCGATCCCGCATACGCTCCGGCCGCGCGGCCGGACACACCCCCGGGGCACGCACGGGCCGATGCCCCCCTGCCCCGCCGCATCTGGCGCGGCCGGGCCGAGGACGCGCCGTGGGTGCGTCCCGCCTTTCTGGCCCTGCTGCTCGTCATCACGCTGGCCTACTTCTGGAACCTCAGCGCATCGGGCTACGCCAACTCCTTCTACTCCGCCGCCGTGCAGGCCGGCAGCCGCAGCTGGAAGGCGTTCTTCTTCGGCTCGCTCGACGCGGCCAACGCGATCACCGTGGACAAGCCTCCGGCCACCCTGTGGCCCATGGCCCTGTCGGTGCGGGTCTTCGGACTCAGCTCGTGGGCGATCCTCGCGCCGCAGGTGGTGATGGCGGCCGCGACGGCCGGGGTGCTGTACGCGACCGTGCGCCGCCGGTTCAGTGCCGCCGCCGGGCTCATCACCATGGCGGTGTTCGCGCTGACACCGGTCGCCGCGCTGATGTTCCGCTTCAACAACCCGGACGCGCTGCTCGCGCTGCTGATGACGGTCACCGTCCACTGCGTCCTGCGCGCGATGGAGAAGGGCCGCACGAAGTGGCTGGTGTGGGCGGGTGTCGCGGTGGGAAGCGCGTTCCTGTCGAAGACCCTCCAGGCGTTCCTGATCCTGCCGCCGCTGGCGGTGCTGTACGCGGTGTTCGCACCGGTCCCCGTACGGAAGAGGTTCGGGCAGCTGGGTCTCTCCGCGCTCGCCATGGTCGTCGCGGGCGGCTGGTGGGTGGCGGTCGTCGAACTGTGGCCGGCCTCCTCACGCCCGTACATCGGCGGTTCGCAGAACAACTCGTTCCTCGAGCTGACCTTCGGCTACAACGGGCTCGGCCGCATCAACGGCGAGGAGACCGGCAGCGTCGGCGGCGGTGGCGGCCGGGGCGGCGGCCAGTGGGGCGAGACCGGCATCGGCCGGATGTTCAACTCCGAGGTGGGCGCCCAGATCTCCTGGCTGCTGCCCGCCGCCCTGATCCTGCTCGTCGCCGGGATCTGGCTGACCTGGCGGGTGAGGAGGACGGACACCGCGCGGGCCGCGTTCCTCGCGTGGGGCGGTTCGCTGCTGATGACGGCCGCCGTGTTCAGCTTCATGGCCGGGATCTTCCACCAGTACTACACGGTGGCCCTGGCGCCCTACCTGGCCGCGCTGATCGGCATGGGCGCCACGGTCCTGTGGGAGGAGCGGGCCCACTGGTGGGCGGGCGCCGCGCTCGCCGGCACCGTCGCGGTGACGGCGTACTGGGCGTACGTCCTGCTCGGCCGCACCCCGGACTACCAGCCGTGGCTGCGGACGGCCGTCCTCGCCACCGGTCTCGTGGCGGCGGTGGGCCTGCTGCTCGCGGCCCGGCTGGGCCGCCGACTGGCCCTCCTCACCGTGGTGCTGGGCTTCGCCGCGTCGCTCGCCGGGCCGGCCGCGTACACCGTGAGCACCCTGAACACGGGCCACCAGGGCTCCATCGTCACGGCCGGCCCGTCCTCGGGCGGCATGGGCGGCGGTCCCGGCGGCGGACCGGGCGGCGGCGGCATGCGGCCGCCGGGTCAGGGCGGCACCAGCCAGCAGGGCGCCGGCCTGGGGCAGCCCCCCACCGGCAACCCGCCCGGCCAAGGCCGGAACCAGGGCGGACCCCCTGCCCGGAACGGCGGGCCCGCCCAGAACGGCCGGCGCGGCACCCCGCCCGCCACGGGCGAACGCGGCGGAGCCGGCGGCATGGGCGGTCTCCTCAACGGCGCGTCCGTCGGCTCCGAGGCCGAGGCGCTCCTGGAGAAGGACGCCGACGCCTACACCTGGGCCGCCGCGGCCATCGGCTCGCAGAACGCCGCGAGCTACCAACTCGCCACCGAGGAACCGGTCATGGCGATCGGCGGCTTCAACGGGAGCGATCCGTCCCCGACGCTCGCGCAGTTCAAGAAGTACGTCGAGGACGGCCGCGTCCACTACTTCGTCCCGGGCGGCATGGGTGGAGGCGGCATGGGAGGCAGTGGCACCGCCTCGCAGATCTCCTCCTGGGTGGAGGAGACCTTCACGGAGGTGACGGCAGGCAGCGCCACCTTCTACGACCTCACCCGGCCGAAGACGGACAGCTGACGACCGGAGAACTCAGCGCCGCAGCAACAGATCGGCCACGACCGGGCGGTGGTCCGAGGCAAGCGACTCCTCGGCCACCGCCGCGCCGCGTACCCGGACGGTGTCCTTCGAAACGGCCACATAGTCGATCCGCTGCACCGGATTCCGCGCCGGGTACGTCGGCCCGCCCGGCTCGATGTCGGTCAGCTCCTTCCACAGCGGCGCCAGCTCCGGCGCGGTCGGCGGCGCGTTGAAGTCGCCCAGCAGGATCTGCCGTACCGGCCGCCGCTCGTGCGCCCGGTCCTCCGCCATGATCCGCCGCGTGTCCGCGACCTGGGCGACACGGACGGACGGGTCGCCCCGGTAGTCGAGATGCGTCGCGTACACGTGGACCGGCAGGCCGCGCACCTTCAGCACCACCTCGCCGAAGCCGGGCGCGGGCGCCGGAACCGGGTTCGGGTCCTGCGTGGAGAGCCGGGTCAGATCGTGGTTCTCGGCGCTCACGATCCTGTACCGGGACAGCACGGCGACGCCGAACTCCCGCCGGGGGCCGCCCTCCTCCACCGGATCGAGGTTGTAGATCGGCGCGAAGGAGACGTGCATCCCCAGCCGCCGGCCCAGCTCGGCCGCCAGGTCCCGCCACTCGCTGCGGTCGCCCCAGCGGACGTCCACCTCCTGGAGCCCGATCACATCCGCGTCCAGGGCGCGCAGCGCGGCCACCTGCCGGTCGAGATCGAAGACGTTGTCCATGCCGGCCCCGGCATGGATGTTGTACGTCGCTACCCGCAGCGGGACCGACTGCCCGGGCGCCCGCCCGTGCCCCGCCGCCGTCGCGGGAGGCGCGAGCGCCGCCACCGACAACCCTGCGGCCACCAGGACTTCCACCGTACGACGACGCAGTGACATATCACTCCAGCTTCCGGGGCAGGCCGTATCCGATGCGGCGACCGGCACCGTACCCACGAGAGGACACTTGTACGCCCCAACCACCCCGATCCCTGGGCGGCCGTGCCGAGACAGCGGCATAGCATCGGGCGGGGCCTGCCGGACCGTACGCCTCCGTTCAGCGGGTAAGCGGTACGCGGCCGGTGCGTCCATCCCGCCGGCGAGACGAGGGAGTGCGCCATGGTGTCCGCGGCCGACCGCGTGAAGAACCCCGTCCGGTCCAGCGTGTGGCTGGAGACCCGGCACCCCGCGCGCTCCCGCCGGACGGCCCAGCCGGCCGGGCTCGACCGGGAACGGATCACCGCCGCCTCGGTCCGGCTGCTGGACGCCGAGGGCCTGGCGAAGTTCTCCATGCGCCGGCTGGCCGCCGAGCTGAACGTCACGGCGATGTCCCTGTACTGGTACGTGGACACCAAGGACGACCTGCTGGAACTGGCCCTCGACGCGGTCTACAGCGAGATCGCGCCACCGCCTGCCGACGCCCCCTGGCAGGACCGGCTGCGCGCGGTGGCCGCGGCGTACCGGGGGCTGCTGGTGCGGCACGTCTGGGTCTCGCCGCTCGCGGGCCGGTTCCTCAACCTCGGCCCGCACGCGTTGCTGGTGACCCGCACCGTGCAGGACGTGATCCGGGCGACCGGGCTGCCGCCGGAGAGCCGGGGCGGGGCGCTGTCGGCGGTCTTCCAGTTCGTGTACGGATTCGGCACGGCCGAGGGCCGGTTCGCGCGGCGGAGCGCGGAGGCGGGACTCACCCAGGACGAGTACGTCCGGCAGGCGATGGCCGCGATCCAGGAGCAGCCCCGGCTCGACGGCTTCGTGGAGGACTCGCCGGGCCTGACGGCGGCGCGCGGCGGGGCCACCGTGGAGGAGACACGCGAGCGCGACTTCGCCCTCGCGCTGGACCTGCTGATCGCGGGGATCGACGCGATGCGGGAACGCGCCCGGTAGGGCTGCTCAGTAGCCGCGCGCGGTGTCCACCGTGAGCGCCGGGACCCGGCCCGCCGAGAGGTCCCGCAGGCACGCCGCGAAGTCCGTGACGATGTCCTCGTCCGCCGTGATCCCCGCGGAGTGCGAGGTGACGACCGTACGCGGCAGCCGCCAGCACGGGTCCCCGGGCGCCGCCGGCTCGTCGGCCAGCACATCGAGTACCGCCCGCCCCACCGCCCCGGAGCGCAACGCCCCCTCCAGCGCCACCAGATCCACCGTCGCGCCCCGCCCCACGTTGAGGAAGGTCGCCCCGCCCATCGCGGCGAACCGGTCCGCGCCGAAGTACCCGGTGGTCGCCCCGGTCAGCGGGAGCGCGGCGACCACCCAGCGGGCGGCGGCCGGTTCGTCGCCCACGACCACCGCGTCGAAGCCGGGCGGCGCCGGGCGCGGGGTGCGGACGGCGGCCACGGTCCGGATGCCGCAGGCCCGGAGCAGCGTGGCGACGGCGGAGCCGATGCGGCCGGCGCCGTGCACCACGGCGGTCTGCCCGGCGACGAGTTCGGAGTCGATGCGGCGCCACTCGGCGCGGGCGTGCTGGGCGGCGAACTCCGGGACCGACTGGCACTCCGCGAGCACCCAGCCCAGCACGTACTGCGCGATCCGCTCGCCCATCCGGCCCACGGTCCGGGTCAGCGGCACGCCGTCCGGCCAGGGCCCGGAGCGCAGCAGGGCGTCGGTGCCCGCGTTGACGCTGTGGAACCAGACCAGGTCCGCCGCGCGCACCGCGTCGGGCAGCGAGGCACCCACGTACACGAAGGGGCCCTCGCCGGGGCCGCGTTCGATGGTGCGCCCGGTGGCCGCCGCCAGTCCGCGCACGGCGGCCTCGCCGACCTCGGGCCCGGCGACGATCCGGGCCCGGTCGAGCAGGGCGGGGGAGATCACGGGGCGAGGTGGGCCGGGAAGCCGCCGGTGGCGACGGGGCCCCAGCGCTCCGGGGTGATCCGGATGATCGACTTCCCCTGCTTCACCATCGCCGCCCGGTACTCGTGCCAGTCGGGGTGCTCGCCGGAGATGTTCCGGAAGTACTCGACCAGCGGCTCGACCGAGTCCGGCGCGTCGATGACCTCGGCGGACCCGTCGATCTGGACCCAGGGCCCGTTCCAGTCGTCCGACAGGACGATCACGCTGACCCGCGCGTCGCGCTTGGCGTTACGGGTCTTGGCGCGCTCGGGGTACGTGGAGACCACGATCCGGCCCGCGTCGTCCACGCCGCAGGTGAGCGGGGAGCCCTGGGGGCGGCCGTCGGCCCGGGTGGTCAGCAGGATCGCCCGGTGCCGGGGCCGTACGAAGTCCAGCAGTGCGTCGAGTTCCACGGCGGTGTTGGTCGCGATGTCGGGTGCCATGGAACCGACCCTACGGCGGGGAGCCGTCAGACGGCGGGCAGGGAATCGCCCTGCACGGCCTGGATGTCGAGCTCGACGCGGAGCGTGGTGCCGATCGCCGCGATGCCCGCCTGGACCACCTGGTTGTAGTTCATGGCGAAGTCCTCGCGGCGCAGTCCGGCGGTCGCGCTGAACGCCGCGCGCACCCCGCCCCACGGGTCGGGGCCGGTGCCGAGGTAGCTCAGGTCGAGGTCGACGGGCCGCGTCACGCCGCGCATCGTCAGCTCGCCGTGCACGGTCCAGCGGTCGGGCCCGGCCGGGGTCAGCCCGCTGGAGCGGTAGGTGATCTCCGGGAACCGGTCGGTGTCCAGGAAGTCGGGGGAGCGCAGGTGCTTGTCCCGCATCCCGTTACCGGTGTCGATGCTCGCCGCGTCGATGACCGCGTCGACCCGGGAGCTCCGGAGGTCCTCGGAGATCTCGACGCGCCCGCCGAACTCGGTGAACCGGCCGTGCACGCTGGAGATCCCCAGGTGCTGGGCGACCGCGCCCACCGAGGAGTGCGCCGGGTCCAGCGACCAGGTGCCCGGCGGCGGCAGCTCGACCCCGCCCTGGCGGCCCAGCACCACCGTGCCCGCGTCGACCGTGCCGCTGGCCGTGACGAGGGCGGTGGAGGCGGCGGGGGCGTACCCGACCGCCGTCACGATCACGGTGTACGCGCCCGCGGACAGCGGGGTGTCGGCCCGTACCGCCCCAGCCTCGTCGGCGGCGGCGCGCAGCACCTGCGTGCCGGTCATGTCGGTGACCGTCACGACCGCGTGCTGCACGGCCCAGCCGTCCCGCGTCCGTACCTGTGCGCGAAGTCCCATCCCGTTCTCTCTCCTTGCTCATGACCCGTCCGTCCACCGGACCGGGGCATTCAATGAGTCGGGCCCCGGGGCGGGGACGGCAGGCCGTCCCCTGCCTGCCGTCCCCGCCGCCGGGGCCCATTTCCACCGGCCGGCGCCGCGCCTCCGCTCGAAGGACGCCGCCCCCGCCAGGGGTTCTGTACGGGTCCGGGGTCTACCCCCGGACCGCGTGGGTCACTCGCCCGGGTGGACGAGCTCGATGTCGTGGCCGTCGACCCCGTGACCGGCCACCGTCAGGGCACCGGCCACCGGCGGGTAGCCGGTCGCGATGACCGTGTACTCGCCCGCGTCCAGGTCGGCGAAGGCGTACGCCCCGTCCTCCCCGGTGGTCGAGGTGGCGATCACGTTGCCGGCCGCGTCGACCAGCGTGACCCGGGCGTCGGGCAGCGGGCGGCGGCTCGCACCGGCCCGCACGACGCCCTGGACCAGCGCACCGGCCTGGAGCGCGGCGTCGACCCGGGTGACCCCCTGGCCGCCGATCTCGACCGGCAGGGCCAGCGGGCGGAAGCCGGCCGCGTTGACCGCGACGGTCACCGCACCGGGGACCAGCTCGCCGAAGGTGAAGTCGCCCGCCTCGGCGGACTTCCCGGTGGCCAGTACATCGCCGCGCACATCGGTCACGATGACCATGGCGTCCGCGATCGGGGTGCCGCTCTCGGCGGCGCGCACGGTGCCGGCCAGGCCGCTCGTACCCGAGAGGAGGATGTCGTACGCCAGCGGCTCGTCGCCGACGACCACGGTGGACGCCTGCGGCTGGAACCCGTCGGCGGACGCGATCAGGACGTACGAACCGGCGCCCGGGGCGGCCAGCGCGTAACTTCCGTCGGCCTGCGCCGCGGCGATGCCCAGCTGCCGGCCGCCGAGCGAGATCAGCGTGACGGCCGCCCGGGCCACGGGTGCGCCCTCGGCGCCCCGGACCACACCGCGGACGGGGGTGCCGTCCTTGGCGAAGTCCACGGGGGCCTCGGCCTCGGCGGCCGGGGCCGCCTCGGCGGTGTCGACGGCGGTGACCCCGGCGGCGCCCTCGGCGACCGCCTCGGTGACGGTGTCGGCGGGGGCCTCGGCGGGCGCGTCGGCCTGCGCCGGGGCGTCGCCCACGGCCCGCGTCCTGAGCGCGACCTCCTTGATGAACAGCGTGATCAGGAAGGCGAGCAGCGCGGCCGGAGCGGCGTACAGGAAGACGTCACCGACGCCGTGCCCGTAGGCGGTCTCCATGACCGTACGGAACGGGGCGGGCAGCTTGTCCAGGTCGGGGATGCCCCCGCCGCCGGTGCCGCCGTGGCCCAGGGCCGCGCCCTGCGGGCCGAGGTCCGCGAGGCCGTCCTTGACGTAGTGGGTGACGCGGTTCGCCATGACGGCGCCCAGCGCCGAGACGCCGATCGCACCGCCGAGGGAACGGAAGAAGGTGACGACGGAGCTGGCCGAACCGAGGTCCTTCGGGTCCACCTGGTTCTGCGTGGCGAGCACCAGGTTCTGCATCATCATGCCGATGCCGAGACCCATCACGAACATGTAGACCGCGATGTGCCAGTACGTCGTGTCGTAGCGGATCGTGCCGAGCAGGCCGAGACCGGCGGTGACCAGGAAGCCACCGCTGACCAGCCATGCCTTCCAGCGGCCCGTCTTGGTGATGACCTGGCCCGAGATGGTCGAGGAGAGGAACAGACCCCCGATCATCGGGATCGTCATCACACCGGACATCGTCGGCGACTTGCCGCGCGCCAGCTGGAAGTACTGGCTGAAGAAGACGGTGCCGGCGAACATCGCGATGCCGACGAACAGCGAGGCGAGCGAGGCGAGCGTGATGGTCCGGTTGCGGAAGAGCCGCAGCGGGATGATCGGCTCGCTGGCGCGGGACTCGGTGAAGACGAAGAGCAGCGCCAGGGCCAGGGAGCCCGCGAGCATCACGCCGGTCTGCCAGGACATCCAGTCGTACTTGTCGCCCGCGAAGGTCACCCACAGGAGCAGCAGCGAGACGGCGGCGCTGATGAAGAAGGCGCCGGTCCAGTCGACCTTGACCTCGCGCTTGACGACCGGGAGCTTCAGGGTCTTCTGGAGCACGATGAGGGCGATGACCGCGAACGGCACACCCACGTAGAAGCACCAGCGCCAGCCCATCCAGCTGGTGTCGGTGATGACACCGCCGAGCAGCGGGCCGCCGACGGTGGCGACGGCGAAGACCGCGCCGATGTAGCCGCTGTAACGGCCGCGCTCGCGCGGGGCGATCATGGCGGCCATCACGATCTGGGCGAGGGCGGAGAGACCGCCGACGCCGATGCCCTGCACCACACGGCAGGCGATCAGCATGCCGCTGCTGGTCGACAGACCGGCGATGACCGAGCCCGCGACGTAGATGATCAGGGCTATCTGGACCAGCAGCTTCTTGCTGAACAGGTCGGAGAGCTTGCCCCACAGGGGGGTGGTCGCCGTCATGGCCAGCAGCGAGGCCGTGACGACCCAGGTGTAGGCGCTCTGGCCGCCGCCGAGGTCGGAGATGATCTCCGGAAGGGCGTTGGAGACGACGGTCGACGACAGTATCGCGACGAACATGCCGAGCAGCAGCCCGGCGAGTGCCTCCATGATCTGCCGGTGTGTCATCGGCGTGCCGTCGGAGGCGTCGTGGCCTCCGTGCTTGGCGTGGCCGCCCCGCACACCGGTTGGTGTGGTCGTAGCCATGTAAGTCCTTGTCTTTGCTTCTGTTACGCGGGTGTACGGGTGTACGAGCCGTCATGGCTGTCGTCCCGGCGGGAGTGGCATTCGCCGCTGTGCTTTCCGGAGGCGCACCCTCCGGTGCCGCGACAGGAGAAGCTGTCGCGCAGCCGGGCGAGCAACGTGTTGAGCTGTCCGACCTCGTCGTCGGACCAATCCTGAAGATGGCAGGCGAACATCTCGGTCGACCGGCGGGAGAGGTCCTCCAGCACCCCCTCACCCACGGGGGTCAGCCGCAGGATCCGGGAGCGCCTGTCCGCCGGGTCCGGGAACCGTTCGATCCAGCCCCGTTCCGCCACGTGGGCGACGTGCCGGCTGGTCACCGACATGTCGACCGCGAGGAGCTCGGCCAGCCGGCTGATCCGCATCTCCCCGTGCCGGCTCAGCAGAGTCAGCACGGCGGCGGAGCCACCGGGGCATTCGGCGGGCAGGATGCGGGCGAGACCCCTCTTGACGGCTCCGATGGCGCTCAGCTGCCGGGCCAGTTCTTCGTACTGACTCCGTGCGGCCACGGGACCCCCAGACAATCTCACCGGTCATCTTGTTGCTTAGGGCAACCATAGAAGCCGTTGGTTGCTGCAGGCAAACGAAAAGGGGCTTGCGGAAGTAAAGGAACGCAAAAGGGTACGCCGGGTGCTGGTCAAACCCGCAGTGTGTGCGGTAGAGGAGGGGGCGATGTGGTCTGTGCCACAGCAGTGGTGGATCGGTGGGCGACGCCCGGGGGTTGGGCCCTTCGCCCGAGTTCGCTAGGGTCCTGCGACATGGCACACAATCCCCACGCACCGCAGGGTCCCGAGGGCTCCTACGACCCGGCCGGCAGCACCCAGATGTTCCGCGCCTTCGTCGACGAGGGCGAACCGCAGCGCGCGCAGCAGCCCGCCGCCGTCTCCTCCGGGCCGAGGACCGGCCTGATCGCCGGAATCGTCGCGGTGGTCATCGTGCTCGGCGCGGTCGCCTGGCTCGCGCTCGGCTGACCCGACCCGTTCAGCGTCCCGTCCGCGCTCCGACCCGCATCCGTCTCCGCGCCGCTTCCTCGCCGACCGGCGAGGGGGCGGCGCTGTCGGTTTGCGGGCGCGGTCGTACGGGAACGCGCACGGCCGCCGAGGGGGCGCCTCGGCGGCCGGATGAGCGGGCTCTCGGTGCGGCGCTCAGTCCGCGATGAGCCCTTCCCTGAGCTGGGCGAGCGTACGCGTCAGCAGGCGGGAGACGTGCATCTGCGAGATGCCGACCTCCTCGCCGATCTGCGACTGGGTCATGTTGGCGAAGAACCGCAGCATGATGATCTGGCGCTCGCGCGCCGGGAGCCTGGCCAGCAGCGGCTTGAGCGACTCGCGGTACTCGACGCCTTCCAGTGCCGTGTCCTCGTAACCCAGCCGGTCGGCCAGCGAGCCCTCGCCGCCGTCGTCCTCGGGGGCGGGCGAGTCCAGCGACGAGGCGGTGTAGGCGTTGCCCACGGCCAGGCCGTCGACCACCTCCTCCTCGGAGACCCCGAGCGCCCGGGCCAGCTCCGGGACGGTCGGCGAGCGGTCCAGCTTCTGCGCGAGCTCGTCGCTGGTCCGGGTGAGGGCGAGCCGCAGCTCCTGAAGCCGGCGCGGCACCCGCACCGACCACGAGGTGTCCCGGAAGAACCGCTTGATCTCGCCGACGACGGTGGGCATCGCGAACGTCGGGAACTCCACGCCGCGTTCGCAGTCGAAGCGGTCGATCGCCTTGATCAGGCCGATGGTGCCGACCTGGACGATGTCCTCCATGGGTTCGTTACGGCTCCGGAACCGCGCCGCCGCGTACCGCACGAGGGGCAGGTTGAGCTCGATGAGTGTGTCCCGCACATAGGCACGCTCCGGGCTGTCGGTCCCCCCGGGGCCCGGGGCGGGGCCCAGCGCGGCGAGCCGCAGGAACAGGGAGCGGGAGAGCGTGCGGGTGTCGATGGCTTCCGGCGAGCTGGTGAGCGCAACGGGTGCGGGCTCGCTCTTGTCGAGCGTGAGCACCTTCGAGCTGCCCTGTTCTACGGACATGCCACCCCCTTGAGGTCGCGGACGGTCGCGGTGGCCACGACCATCGGAGGAACGCAGCCTCCACCTGAATACCGGCGGTGGGGCTGCGGCAAACTCACTTCCCGCAGAATGTCACATGTCGGCAACGCGCTGTAGTGACTTGTCGACAAGTCCAGGGGGAGTCTGCGCAGTTAACAAGGGGTGTGAGGCTTTTGGCTCCGGGGAAACGCCTCGGGAACGGTCTACCCGTTTCGGTTACGCCTCGATCCTGTTTGCGGATCGGAGTCTGGCGAAACTCCGGGCCAGGAGCCTTGACACGTGCATCTGGGAGACCCCCAGTTCGGCACTGATCTGGGACTGCGTCAGGTTGCTGTAGTACCGCAGCAACAGGATCCGCTGCTCCCGTTCGGGCAGTTGTACGAGGAGGTGCCGGACCAGGTCCCGGTGCTCGACGCCCGCGAGGGCCGGGTCCTCGTAGCCGAGCCGGTCGAGGAGGCCGGGGAGGCCGTCGCCCTCCTGGGCGGCCTCCAGCGAGGTCGCGTGGTACGAGCGCCCGGCCTCGATGCAGGCCAGCACCTCGTCCTCGGAGATCTTCAGCCGGTCGGCGATCTCCGCGGTGGTGGGCGAGCGGCCGTGCGCGGTCGTCAGGTCCTCGGTGGCGCCGGTGACCTGCACCCAGAGCTCGTGCAGCCGGCGGGGGACGTGGACGGTGCGCACGTTGTCCCGGAAGTACCGCTTGATCTCGCCGACGACGGTGGGCATCGCGAACGTCGGGAACTGCACACCACGTTCCGGGTCGAAGCGGTCGATCGCGTTGATGAGCCCGATGGTGCCGACCTGGACGACGTCCTCCATCGGCTCGTTGCGGCTGCGGAACCGCGCGGCGGCGTACCGCACCAGCGGAAGGTTGGCCTCGATCAGCGCGGTGCGCACCCGGTCGTGCTCCGTGGTGCCCTGCTCCAGGTTCTTGAGCTGCCCGAACAGCACCTGGGTGAGCGCCCTGGTGTCGGCGGTCCGGGAGCGGGCGGGGGCGGCCGTCTCGTCGGGGGTCTCGTGGACCGTCGTCTGCACCTGGCCCGGCGGCGGGGCGTACGGCCCGGCGGGCGGGGCGGCCGGTGCCGCCTGGTGGGCCTGGGGAGGCACTTGAGGCGCTGTACTGGCCGGCACGATGACGCCACCCCTTCGCGGTCGACAACTACGGCTTGCGGTCAACTTCGGTCGATCCATCCGTCAAAAGCGGTCATAGCATCACAAGACATGACCACTATGCGCAAGCACCCCATGGCGCCGTGTTGACCTCGCCCGGGTTTGAAACGGCCGCCGGGCGTCCGGCGGGCCCTGGACAAAGAAAAGCCCCTCACCGTCACGGTGAGGGGCTCGCAGGGCCGAAGGCGTCAGAACGGGTAGTCGGCGATCACCCAGGTGGCGAATGCGCGCCACTGGCCGGCGGCCGCCTGATGGTCGGGATGCTCGAGGTAGCGCTTCAGCGCGGCCTCGTCCGCGACCGCGGAGTTGATGGCGAAGTCGTACGCGATCGGCCGGTCGGTGATGTTCCAGGCGCACTCCCAGAACTCCAGCTCCGGGACGGTCCCCTCCAGCGCCCGGAACGCCTCCGCACCCGCGACGACCCTCGGGTCGTCCCGCTCGACGCCGTCGTTCAGCTTGAACAGGACCAGATGGCGGATCACGTGGTTCCCCTAGTTGACGAGCTCGGACATGAAGTCGCCGACGCTCTGCGCGGCGTCCGCGATGCCCTCGAACCCTACTTGCACCAGGTCCGCGGCCCGGGCGGGGGAGTTGATGATCGTGTAGAGCACGAAGACGCCTATCACGTAGAGAGCTATCTTCCTCGCTTGCGCCATCAGCCCCTGACTCCCCTTCGATCCCCTGCGGTTTCGATCCCCTGTGCGGTCGGGCGAGTCTATCCACACACATGCGCGGATCTGCCTGCCGTTTCCGTCACTTGTCGTCCACGGGGGGTCAGGGACCAACGTCCCGCGCACAAGGGCCCTTGGTCCGCCCGCGAACGGGGCCCGGCGAGGCAGGATGGAAGGTGAGCCCCTCGGTTTCCGAGGGGCCGGGAACGGGATCCCTGCTGGGGACCCATGCCGTGGCCTCCCCCGACCGCGGCAAGGAGCGGCAGGCCCCGTGACCGGGGGAAGCGGCACATCCCCCCGATGCCGCTTCCCCCTCCCCTACTTCTTCCCGCCGCGCTCCTCGTTTCGCGAGCCCTTGCTCCGGGAAGCCGGCGCATCGCCCAGCGCGTCGTACAGGTCCCGCCGGCTGATCCCGAACGGGCGGAGCACCGTGCTCAGGGTGCGCGCGGTGACCCCCTGCTCCACCAGCAGCGGCACCAGGGGCCGCAGGTCGACGTTCCAGGCGGCGCGCTGCGGGGGCGCGAGGACGAACACGCCCTCCTCCTCGCCCGTGAAGGCCGCCACCGCCTCGGAGAGCGGCAGCCACCTCACCCCGTGCCCGAGATCGGGATGCTCGTCCGGCACGGCGATCCGGCGGTCCTCCGCGGACCCGGCCAGCACCTCCGCGAGTGCGCCGAGGTCGGCGGCGGGCGCCCGGAACACCACGGGGGCCGGTGCCGTACGCAGCAGCTCCGCGTGCGGCGGGGCGGTGAGCGCCCGGCGGTCGGTCCGGCCCAGGTGGACCACCGGCGCGACCGGCAGGCCCGCCGCGAGCAGCGCCGCCACGGTCCCGGCCGCGTCGCCCGCCACCTCGAACCGGGCCCCCTGGCCTGCCGCGTCGGCCAGCCACGCCCCGGCCGCCTGCGAGACGCCCTCCAGCGGGCCGGAGACGGACGCGGCGATCACCCCGCCGTCCGCGAGGGCCGCGCGCGCCCCGTCGGGGACACGGGCCGCGTCCAGGTCGACCGAGGCGTCCGCGGAGCGCCACAGGAGCCCCGGGCGGCCCTCAGGGTCCGGCAGGCCGCGGCGGTGGACGAGGACCAGCGGCCGGCGCGGCCCGGTCTCGGTGACCGTCAGGGTCACCTCGGCGGACGGGTCTCCCAGCGCTGCCACGAAGTCCGGGTCGAGGTCGCTCGCCACCAGGGTGCTGCGGAAGGCGAAGGTGTCCGGTGAGGCGTGATCGCTGCGCCGGAGCACCAGGCGGTCGGTCACCTCGTGGTGCGGGTTGACCACGGCGGTGCCGGTCGCGACATGGGGCCCGGCCGCGAGGCGGACGGCGACGGGGCCGCGCAGGAGGGCCAGACCCTCCTGATCGAAGGCGGCGCCCACCCCTACGACGCAGGTCGCCCGGGGCGTGATCTCCTGCTCGCCGGTGAACTCCAGCGTCTTGGCGTGGGTCGCGCGGATGTGTCCGTGGCCCCGGGCGTGGATCTTCATTGCCTTCTCCAGGGCCTAGGTGCGTTGTCCGGACCGGTCATCGTAGTCCGCGCCCGCAGGCGCGGAGTGGTCCGGCGGGGGCCCAGTAGACTTCCCGGCATGTTCGAACACCTCCGCCATAAGCCGGGCACCCCTCTGCTCCGTAACCGCGAGCTCGTCATCGCGTGCTCGGCGTTTCGCAGCCGCGTGAATCTGTCCAGCGTGGTGCGTACGGCGGGGTGCTGCGGAGTCGAGCGGATCATCGCCTGTGGCAATGTGAAACTCGACCCGAAGATCGCGCGCGATGGTGCCGAGAACGTCGAGATCGAAATGCGCCGGAGCCTTCCGCCGGTGCTGAAGAAGATGCGCGAGGACGGTTACACCATCATCGCGCTCGAACAGGCCACCAATGCGAAGAGCCTGCACGAGATCAGCTTCCCCCGTAAGTCGGTCATCGTCCTCGGAAACGAGCGGACCGGCCTCAAGGAGGACGAGCTCGCGTGCGTGGACGAGTGCGTGGAGATCCCGGTCTGGGGCTCCCCGCACAGCTACAACGTCGCCACGGCCGGCGCCATGGCCATGTACGAGTACTGCAGGCAGTTCCCGACGGGCTGACCCGTCGGGCCTCACTCCTCGGGACCGGCCGTGACCGCTGTCAGGGTGGCGATGACCTCGGTGCTGTCGGAGTCCAGCCTGCGGGCCCACGACGAGGAGACGGCGGCGGCCTCGTCGGCCTTCGTGAGCTGGAAACCGGTGACCTTCCAGCCGGCGGCGAGCGCCTTTCCGGTGAGCACCTCTTCGACGTACGGAGGGGTCAGCTCCGGAAGGCCCTGGATGTCCCGCGGTACGGGCTCCCGCCAAATGCTGGTGCCGACCGTCGCGGTGAGCGGCGCATTCGGCTTGGCGACGGTCCGAAGCCCGCCCCAGATGTCCTCGTCGCCGCGCACGAGACCGTGGAGCAATTTCCCCCACGGCATCAGGACCAGCAAGGCGTCGGCGGCCCCCAGCAGTTCCTCCGGGGCATTCTCGATCGACGCGTTCACGAGCAGCAGATTGGGCACACCGCCCTTGGCGGGCTTGCGGCGGCTGCGAATGCTCGTCTGCGTCATCCGCTGCCAGGCCGGGTCCACGCCCACGACCAGCCAGTCCGGATTCTCCTTGGCGATGCGATAGGACGCCCGGGCGTCCCCCGTGCCGACATCGACGACGACCCGGGAACTCTCCTGGACCAGCCGCTCGAATTCGCCCTCGGCGGCCTTTTCGAGCTTCTTGCCCCGCACGATCTGCATAACGGCCAGTGCTTTCTTCTGTCGGCTGCCCGGCCGGCGGTGGCCGGCCCCGGCGGGCGTCCCGCCGCCCCCGGCATGATCCCCCAGCGCGGCGCCCGGAGACCAACCGGCACCGGGCGCGGGCACAACGCGAAACCGCCCCCGATCCGTTCGCACGGTTCGGGGGCGGTTCTCGCTGGCGGTAGCGGAGGGATTTGAACCCTCGGTGAGTTTCCCCACACTCGCTTTCGAGGCGAGCTCCTTCGGCCGCTCGGACACGCTACCGAGAGAGAGCTTAGACCATGTTGGCCGTACGTCGAAATCCGTTTCCGGGCGGCGGCGCGTGCCCCGGCCCCGGCAGGTCAGCGGTCCCGGAAGAAGGCCGTCAGCGGGGCCGCGCACTCGGCCTCCAGGACCCCGGCGACCACCTCGGGGCGGTGGTTGAGGCGGCGGTCGCGCACGACGTCCCAGAGCGAACCGGCGGCACCGGCCTTCTCGTCCCGGGCGCCGTAGACCACCCGGTCCACCCGGGCCTGCACCAGGGCGCCCGCGCACATCGTGCAGGGCTCCAGGGTGACCACCAGGGTGCAGCCGGACAGGCGCCACTCGCCGAGCGCTGCGGCGGCCCGGCGCAGCGCCAGGACCTCGGCGTGCGCGGTCGGGTCGCCGGTCGCCTCGCGTTCGTTGTGCCCGGCGGCCAGCGGCGCCCCGTCCGGGCCGAGGACGACGGCGCCGACCGGTACGTCACCGGTCGCCGCCGCACGGCCGGCCTCGGCCAGGGCGCGCCGCATCGCCGCCCGCCACGGGTCCCGTACGGGATCGGGCGGGGCCGGGGTGTGCGGACGGGATGCTTCGGTCACCCGCGGACCCTAGCGGACGGTCTCCAGGACCTCGGCCGCCCCCAGCGCGTCCGCGATCTCGGCCAGGGCGTCCGTCCGCAGCATCAGCAGCTCGGCCTCGGGGAGCCCGAGGTCGGACAGGACCCCGGAGTCACCGATCGGGCCGGCCGGGACGACGCCCGCGGAGGGCCCGTCGTCGTCATCGTCGTCGTTGGCGGTGGTCTCGGGTTCGCCGTCCTCGGTGCCGTCGAGGCCGACGAGCTCCTCCAGGGCGGCGATCGTGTCCTCGGCCCCTGGTTCGCGGCCGAGCAGTTCGTCGGTGAGCAGGATCTCCCCGTACGAGGAGCGGGCGGCGGCGGAGGCGTCCGAGACGTAGATCCGGGGGTCCTCCTCACCGTCCACCCGGACGACGCCGAACCAGGCGTCCTCCTGCTCGATGAATACGAGCACCGTGTCCTCGTCAACCGAGGCTTCACGGGCCAGATCCGTCAGGTCGGACAGGGTCTCCACATCGTCGAGCTCCGTGTCGCTCGCTTCCCACCCGTCTTCGGTGCGCGCGAGCAGTGCGGCGAAGTACACCGTGACTCTCCCACTGGTCTCGGGGCCAAGGGCCGGTCCGGGCGGGGAGCAGCCGGTGCTCCGGCTGCCCTGCGTCCCGCCCATTCGGCATCGTGACAGAAACCGGCGCTTCGCGAGAGCAGTTCGGCGGTTGAGTCGGCCATCAGTTCTCTCCACCGCCGTCACCAGCGGCTTTTCCGCAGGCCGGAGGGGCTACCAGCGGAACGTACGCATCCGCATGGCCTGGCGCATTCGGGCGGCTTTGACCCGCCGGGGCTGGACCCGGTCGCGCAGCGCCTTCGCCTCGTGGAGCTCACGGAGGAACTGGGCGCGCCGCCGTCGGCGCTGTGCGTCGGTCTCAGGTGCGCCGGGGGAGTCCGGTGCGTCGGGGGTGTCCGGTGTGCTTCGGGAAGTCCGCGCGTTCCCGGGGTTCTCGGCGCTCCGTGCCCCGTCGGCCATCGGCTCTTCACCCCCAAGGCTGGCTGCGTCGCTGGGTCCGTATGCCACCACCTTCCCCCCGAACGTGTGGATGATGCCAGCGCACGGGTGCGGGAGGCGCGGCTACGCTGGGAGTCATGCGGATCCACGTCGTCGACCACCCGCTGGTCGCGCACAAACTCACCACCCTGCGCGACAAGCGCACCGACTCCCCGACCTTCCGGCGCCTCGCCGACGAGCTGGTGACCCTGCTCGCGTACGAGGCGACCCGCGATGTGCGCACCGAACAGGTCGACATCGAGACCCCGGTGACACCCACCACCGGCGTGAAGCTGTCGCACCCCCGCCCCCTGGTCGTCCCGATCCTGCGGGCCGGTCTCGGCATGCTCGACGGCATGGTCCGGCTGCTGCCGACCGCCGAGGTGGGCTTCCTGGGCATGATCCGCGACGAGGAGACGCTCAAGGCGTCCACGTACGCGAGCCGGATGCCCGACGACCTCTCGGGCCGCCAGGTCTATGTGCTCGACCCGATGCTGGCCACCGGCGGCACGCTCGTCGCGGCCATCCAGGAGCTGATCAGGCGCGGCGCCGACGACGTCACCGCGGTCGTGCTCCTGGCCGCCCCCGAGGGCGTCGAGGTCATGGAGCGCGAGCTCGCCGGCACGCCGGTCACCGTCGTCACCGCCTCGGTCGACGAACGGCTCAACGAGAGCGGCTACATCGTCCCGGGCCTCGGCGACGCGGGCGACCGCATGTACGGCACCGTGGACTAGGCACTTCCCACCGGCCGCCCTCCGCCCCGGTGCCGTCCTCCGCAGTCAGCAGGAGGAGGGCGCCGGGGCGGGCTTCGTCAGCGCGGACAGCGCGGCGGCGACCGTCTGCGGCTTGCTGAACGCCGTGAACTTCTTGCCGATGATCAGATCGACCTCGCCGTTCTTGCGGGCGTCGGTCTTCGTCGTGGCCCCGGGCAGCTGGGCGCCCAGCACCGGGAAAGAGCCGTCGGCGGCGGCCGGGGCGCCGAGCAGGATGCCCGTACCCGGCACCTTCTTGTCGTACGCGGCGGCGGCGTTCCCCACCTCGCCGATCTTGAACCCGCGCTTCTTCAGCTCGTCGGCGGCGGACTTCGCGAGACCGCCGCGCGTGGTCGCGTTGTAGACGTTGACCGTGATCTTCGCGGGCTGCGGCAGCACCTTCGCGGGTGTCGACGCCTTGGGGGACGGGCAGCGCTCGGTCCGGTCGGCGGCGCTGGCTGTCTTGTCGCCGCCCGTGAAGACATCGATGAGCTGCAGCGTGCCCCATCCGGCCAGCCCGAGGGCGACCACGGAGGCGATGGCCGCGAGGACCACTTTGCTACGGCGGCGGGGACGGCGCATGCGGGGGTACTTGTCACCCGTGATGCGGTATTTTCCGCCCATGCCGGGGGGAGTGAGCATGCTCATGGGCGCAGCGTAGTGCGACCCGGTGATGATGCCTACTAAATGATCAATGGATCGCACCCGTCCGGGTGGGAAAACACCCGAACGAACCCCGTACGGGCTCCGAGGCGTCAGCCGAGTTCGAGCACGCGGGCGTGCAGCACCTGGCGCTGCTGGAGCGCGGCACGGACCGCGCGGTGCAGCCCGTCCTCCAGGTAGAGATCGCCCTGCCACTTCACGACGTGCGCGAACAGGTCGCCGTAGAACGTGGAGTCCTCGGCGAGCAGGGTTTCGAGGTCCAGCTGGCCCTTGGTGGTGACGAGCTGGTCGAGGCGGACCGGGCGCGGCGCGACGTCCGCCCACTGCCGGGTGCTTTCCCGGCCGTGGTCGGGATAAGGCTTCCCATTTCCGATGCGCTTGAAGATCACACGGAAAGCCTACCGGTCAAGGGCCACCGGGCGCAGCCACGATCGCCACCATGCCGCGTACGAGAAGGCTCACTTGCCCTTCGCCGCGGCTTTCGCGGCCTTCGCCGCCTGCTTGGCCTCCTGCTTGAACGCGCGCACCTCGGCCAGTGAATCCGGGCCGGTGATGTCCGCGACGGACCGGTGCGAGCCCTCCTCCCCGTACGGCCCCGCCGCCTCGCGCCAGCCCGGCGGCCGGACCCCGAACTGCTTGCCGAGGAGGGCGAGGAAGATCTGCGCCTTCTGCGTTCCGAATCCGGGCAGGGCGTTGAGCCGCCGTCGCAGCTCCGCCCCGGTCGTGGCATCGCTCCACACGGCGCCCGCCTCGCCGTCGTACTGCGCCACCAGGAACTGGCACAGCTGCTGCACACGCTTCGCCATCGAGCCCGGATAGCGGTGCAGCGCGGGTTTGGCGGTGAACAGTCCGGTGAACGCCTCCGGGTCGTACGCGGCGATCTCATGGGCGTCCAGATCGTCCTTGCCCATGCGCCGCGCCAGGGCGTACGGGCCCGCGAAGGCCCACTCCATGGGCACCTGCTGGTCGAGCAGCATGCCCACCAGGGCGGCGAGCGGACTGCGTGCGAGAAGCTCGTCCGCCGCCGGCTCCTGGGCGATCCGGAGGGTGATGTCTCGGCCATCGTGGCTCTTGGTCATGGGCGGCATCATGGCGAGCGCCGGGGGCGACGGCCAGCACAACCACCGCCGACCGAGCGGTTTGCAGCCGTTTGCCGGTCAGCGGGGCCCGGCTCAGGCCCCCACGGGCGCCGGGACCGGGGCGTCTCCCGGCTCCGGGGGCGTGGTGCGGCGGGTGCGGCGCTCGGCCTGCGCGAGGTGGGCGATCACGTGCGAGTGGAAGCGGTCCACGGCGTTGTCGACGCTGCGGATGAACCCGGTCTCCGCGTTGCCCCGTGTGGCGCCCATGCTCTTGAAGAGGGAGAGCCGGAATCCCGTGATCCGGCCGCCGTCGCGGGGAAGTACGTCGCCCGGCTCCGGACGGAGGCGTTCCAGGGTGCCGCGCGGGCCGCTCTGCCCCTCGACCAGCGTTTCGACGTGCAGATCGGCGGGTGCCTCGGCGAGCTGCCGCATCAGGCGCTTGGCCGACGTCAGCGGGTAGGCCCCCTCCGGCACCGGGATCTCCACGGAGGTGCGCAGCTTCCCGGTCCGCAGGTCGGCGACGATCCCGATGGTGCCGGGCGATCCGTCCACCCGCAGTTCGGCGGCGAGCCGCCCCTCCTCGCAGAGCCGGTCGGCGTGCGCCGCGCGCCGGGAGAGGGCGGTGGTGCCGCGCTGGGTGCGCTGGACGGGCAGGGCCTTCTGCCCCAGCTCGCCGCCGATCCGCAGGCAGACCTGGCGGATGAGCCGTTCCCAGCTCTCCACGACCTCGACGGCACGCGGGTCGCCCTGGCTGAGCGTCTCCTCGTCGATGCCGTTGCGCACGGGCACCCACGAGGGGCCCATGTTCTGGAATCCGTGGCAGCCGGAGTTCTCGTGCTGGAGGTAGTGCAGCAGCTCCTGGAGGAGCCACGCGTGGGCGGCGTTGCCCACGCCCTCGTGCCGGATGAGCATCTGGGCCTGGTGCGCCACCTCCGCCCAGGACAGGTGCCACAGGGCCACCTTGTGCTTGCGCCGCCCGTCCGTCTTGACCTCGACCAGCGGGCTGCCCTCCAGCGCCACGTCGTTGGAGAGCGTGATCACCGCCTCGTAGCCGCGGCGGGCGGCGATGTCCATGTAGTTCTGGACCTGCTCCGACTTCAGCGCGTTCCCGTTGGTCTTCGTCTCCACGAGCGCGGTCCACAGCTTCCCCGCCCGCTCGACCCGGATCACCCCGTCGGGACGCTTCGGGGTCTCGCCGTGCGGGAGGGAGACCTCGGTGAAGGTCTGCATGCGCCCGGCCGGGGCCCCGAAGGCGGCGGTGAGCCGGCGCCCGAACTCCGGCACCTGCGCCATCACGGACAGCAGCACGGAGGTCGCCCTGACCTCGCGCTCCTTGTCGCTCTTGAGGTTCGAGGCGGGGAAGAGCCGTGCGGCCCGCCAGGAGTCGTTCTCGGCGAGCGACTTCGTGGCGACGGCGGGCAGGGTCACCTTCTTCTTCGCCGTTCGGGCACGGGGCCGCTTGGGCGCGGGGGCGGACGCGGCCGGCTGCGCTTCGGCCGCCGGGCTGCGCGGGCCCGGCTGCGCGGGAAGCGCGGGGAGCGGCTGAGAAGGACCGGCGGACTCGACGGCGGACGCGGCGCCTTCCCCGTCGACCGGCTCCGCAACCCCGTCGGCGGTCTCGTTCTCCCCCTCGTCGTCCACATCGATGCCGAAGTCGGTGGCGAGTCCGGCGAGCCCGGTCTCGTAACCCTGGCCGATGGCGCGGTACTTCCATTCCGTACCGCGCCGGTAGAGCTCGCCGAAGATGAAGGCGCTCTCCACGGACGCGTCGCCGATCGAGAACCCGAGCAGCACCTCGCCGGACCGGTCGGCGACGGTCATCCGCAGGTCGTCCAGATCGCCGAAGCGGGAGCCGCCGTACCGGCTCGCGGCGACGACCAGGCGCTCGACGTCCTCGGGGACGGCGGTCAGGTCGAGGCTGATGCGGTCCTCGCTGCCACCGTCCGTCGGCGTCTTGCCGAGCAGCTGCACGCTGCCGTCGGCCGCGGCAGGGTTGTTGTAGTAGAAGAAGTCGGCGTCACCGCGGACCTTGCCGCCCGCGTCCAGCAGGAGCACGGACACGTCCGCGTCACCGTCCCCGGCGGTGCTGCTCCAGCTCAGACTCGCGATGACCGTGCCGGCATCGTCGCTGAGGTCCGCCAGCCCGACGTTGGCACCCTTGGTCATCTCACGCATGCAGTCCCCCAGACGCGCGGCCGCGTCGGGTCGAGCCCTGGCGGCGGCAGCAGGTTCTTCCGTGACACAGCGCAACTCGCCGCACACGGGAGAACCGTATCGCCCGTATGGACCAAAGGTGAAGGAACCGTGAAGTCCGATTGCGGTCCGCGCGGGGCCGAGGGGCCGGCCCCGCCGATATTGCGGGTCGCGCGCGGTGCGCTGATTGCTACCGTCGGTTCCACAACGCACCGACCCGTTCGCCGGACCAGAAGGATCTCCCTCATGCATGATGCCCGCGCCCTGATCGACATGGGTGCCGAAGCGGTACGCCGGCTCGCTCGACGCGGTTACACGCTGGACCTGCCCGCGCTGGAGGACCTCCAGTCCCGGCGCAACCAGAACATCCGCTCGGCCGACGAGCTGCGGGCGGAGTCCAAGCGGGTGGCGAGCGAGGTCCAGCAGACGGCACGTCAGGGCGGTGACATCACCAAGCTGAAGGAGCGGGCCCGTGAGCTGAAGGACGAGATCCGGGACATCGACGCGGGCCAGGAGCAGATCCAGGAGCAGTTGCGCGACCTCCTCCTCAGCATCCCGAACCTCCCGGCCGACGAGGCCCCGGACGGCGACAGCGACGCGGACGCGGTCGAGGTCAGGCGCGTGGGCACGCCGCCGGTGTTCTCCTTCGAGCCGAAGGACCACGTCGACCTCGGCGAGGCGACGGGCATCCTCGACTTCGCCCGGGCGACCAAGCTCTCGGGCCCCCGCTTCGCGGTCACGCGCGGCGCGGGCGCGGCCCTGGAACGCGCCCTGGCGACCCTCTTCCTCGACCTGCACACGCGCCGCCACGGCTACGTCGAGCACGCGGTCCCGTACCTGGTCACCCGTAAGACCATGACCGGCACCGGACAGCTCCCGAAGTTCGAGGAGGACCTGTTCAAGACCGGCGTGGCCGACCGCGAGCTGTTCCTCATCCCGACGGCCGAGGTCCCGCTGACCAACCTGTACGCGGACGAGATCATCCCGCCCGCCGAGCTTCCCGTCGCGCTGACCGCCCAAACCCCGTGCTTCCGGTCCGAGGCGGGCTCGTACGGCCGGGACACCCGGGGCCTGATCCGCCAGCACCAGTTCTCCAAGGTCGAGATGGTCCGCATCGTCGACCCGGCGGAGGCCGACGCGGAGCTGGAGCGGATGGTCGGCCACGCTGAGGCGTGCCTGAAGGAGCTCGGCCTCGCCTACCGCGTCGTCATGCTCGCCGCCGGCGACACGGGCTTCTCGGCGCAGCTCACGTACGACATCGAGGTCTGGTTCCCGAGCCAGAACACGTACCGCGAGATCTCCTCGGTCTCCAACTTCGGTACGTTCCAGGCCCGTCGCGCCCACATCCGCACCCGCGACGAGAACGGCAAGCCCAAGCTCGTCGCCACCCTCAACGGCTCCGGCCTCCCCATCGGCCGCACCCTGGCCGCCCTCCTCGAACAGTGCCAGCAGGAGGACGGCTCCCTCGTCCTGCCCGAGGCCCTGACCCCGTACCTGGGCTTCCGAAGGATCGCGGCGGACGGGACGCCGGAGGCGTAGAGGGCCCCTCAGCCGGCCGCCGCGCGCGGTACGCCGCGGAACACCTCGCGCGCGTGCCACTCGCGGTGGACCGGGGCCACCGGGTCGGCGGAGCGCTGCGGCCCGATCAGCGGCCGGCCGGCGAGCGCTATGACGTGCGCGCCGGCCGCCGCGCTGTGGCCGACGAAGCTCTGCGAGACCAGGATGCGGTCGTCGGCGCCGAGGCCGAGGACGCCCTTGTCGAACAACTTGTGGTGCAGGGAGCAGAGGCAGAGCCCGTTCTCGACGACGTCCGGCCCGTCGAACGCCCACCACCGCACATGCGCGGCCTCGAGCCCGACGGACACCGGGCCGATCCGGCCGTCGTACCCGCAGAACGCGCACCGGTACTCGTACGCCGTCAGCACCCTCTCGCGCATCCGCGGATCGCGCCCCCGGCGCCCGGCCGGGCCCGCCCCCGCGATCCCGGCCGGCTGGAGTTCCAGCCCGACCGCCTCGCACAGCTCCTCGTGCAGGGAGGGCGGGAAGTTGAGGTCGAGGAGCATCCGGGCCATCCGCCCGAGCAACGAGGGCTCCCGCCGCAACGCGTCCCGCAACTCCGGTACCAGCCGCCCGGTCGCCCCCGTCGCCCGCAGCTCCCGTACGCCGCTGCCGGGGCTCCCCGCCCCGTGGTCGGTGCGCACCTCCCACACCCCGTCGCTCACGAGGTGGTGGAACGGGTACGCGGGCGTCGTCGGGCGCCCCGGCCCGTACGCGTCGAGCAGCCGCTTCAGGTCCGCCTCCACGGAGCTGTAGCGCAGCTCATCGGCGGCATCCCGCTGGAACCGCGCGAGCGCGTAGAGCACCAGCAACGGCTTGTGCGGTGCCCGGGCCCCGCTCCGGGTCCACTGCCGCAACTTCCGGGTGCGCTCCAGCCAGTCCATCCGTCAGCCGGATCTCCTCGTGAGGGCCAAGCCCTTGTTGACGCGTCGGTGCGGCCGAGGACGAGCAGACCGGCCGAATTCCCGCCGATCATGGCACACGGCCGTCCGGCGGCATCCACGCCGCGTGCCGGAGCCTGTGGACCGGATCCTGTTTCCCGTACACCGTCCGAGATGTGGAACGGTGCTTTTTCAGGGTGACTTGGGCCCTGGAATCCATGTCCATGACAGTTGTGGCAGGCGGCGGTTACGCACCCGTCCTGCTGGTGATCCGTCGCCACGTCGACTGCTGTCGGCAGTCCAGCGCGTTGTGTCGCTGACGTAACCCGCCCGCCCGCAGGCGGCGGCCGTTTCCCTTCTCGCGGCCCTCGCTGCCGCCGCCTCGTCGCCGACCGTTTCCGGTCCGTACCGCGGACGTCGTTCCGTGCCGGGCCTACCCGTGCCGGTTCCCGGCCGGGGGTGACGCAGGGCGGCCGAGGGTGTCGCTTTCCCGGCTCCGTGGGACGGCCCCTTCCCGGCGGCGTGATCCACCACGGCACCATCACCGGCATCCTGCGCATCACCAACGCCTGATAGCCGGGGCGGAGGACAGGGGATTCGAACTCGTGAGAGGTTGCCCCCGGCACGCTTTCCACATGTTCGGGTGGGGTCCGGCGGGGGCCGTGTGCGCCCTGACCTGCGGCGGAGTTTCCAGCCCTGCCCGATCACCGACGATGCCTACGCGGGCATGACGCAGTGAACACGGGACAGTGTGAAGATCCGTTCGGCGTCACGTAGGTGGCACCAGGCTTCGAGGTAGGGCGGATCAAGTCGGAGGCGGCTGAGGGTGCGCACGGTGCGGCTTCCCGACGCGGCGGTGTATTCGACGGTGATGGCCCCACCGGTGTCGATGGCGTGGCCGAGCTGGCGGACGTCGGTGTACGTCAGCTGCTCCGCGTATCCGGCGACGATCTCCTCGGTATCCGTGCCGAAGGGGACCCCGGTGCCGAAGGGATCGGGGGCCGGGGTGGTCGGCGGGGCGGTCAGCAGCCGGGCCGCCACGGCGTACGAGTCGGCGACGGCCGGTGCCTCCGCCGCTCGGTACGTCGGGCGTCCGGTACCGGCGGCCCTGGCGGCGGCCTTCCGCGGGGCCGGAACGGTGGCGGCCCGTCGAGGGGGCACCTCCTCGATGCGTACGGTCCCGTCCGGGGCCTCGGCGACGGGGGCATAGCCTCGGTCCCGAAGCGCGGCCAGGGTCTTGTCGGGCGGGCTGTCGCTGATGACCACCGTCGGGGCGAGCTGCCGCAGCCCGAGCGCGGAGAGTCCCCGGTGCGCGGCGAGCTCGGCCAGGAGCGCCGGTTCGTCGCTGTGGATGACGCAGGCGGCGGGGGTGACGCGCGCGTGGCCGTGGCGACGTGCGGCATCGGCGATGAGGTAGGACAGAGGCTGTGGCAGAGCACCGTCGGCGATGGCGGCCAGCTCGACCGAGATCTCGTCAGGAGTGTGACCGGCGTCCAGTGCGCGGCGCATGCTGGCGGCGCTGAACCGCCATAGCGAGGCCATGCCGCCGATCTCCCGGTCCGCGGTCGCATCCAGGAACTCCGCGAGGCGTGCCGTGGGCGTGCCGGTGACGACGGCCGTGAGGTCGCCACCGAGCCGGGCCGTGTCGGTGGCAGCGGGCAGCAGGAGCCGGCACGCGGCGGTCAGTTCCTCAGTGTCACCGGTCAGCAACGCCGCACCGAGCGGGGAGAGGGCGCCCCGGGCGATGACGCCCATCAGCTCGGCCTCGCGGACCGCGGCGGCAAAAGGCGTCTCGTCGTGGAACGACGGATGAGCGAACGGACGGTGCCACGCCACGAGTGGCCCCAGATCTGTGGCGGCCTTCACGCTCTGACCTTCGGCAAGCGCTGCCGCCGCTGCGAGCAGCCCACGCCGAGCCTGCAGACAGCCGCCGCAGGGAGGAGCCCCGGTCACGGCGGGAAGTGCCTTGTTCTCCTCGTTGCGGGCCTGCGAGGGAGTGGACTGCAGGTTCCACCATGTGTGAAGCAGCTCGGCGAACCGCGCTGCGGGTTCCTGCGCCGCCCAGGTGTCGTACGCCGCGGTGGGTGCGACGCGGTCACCGTCCGCGGCCAGCACGCCGGCCGAGTACGCGATCTCCAAGGTGATGCGTACCACTGTGTCGTCGGCGTGTGCGGCCTTGCCGATCCGAGCCAGTTCACGTGCGCCGATCCCGCCGTACTTCAGCCGGGCCGGGGGAGTCGTCGAGCAGGCTGACAGGACCGAGGCGGCGTGAGCCGCGAACGCGGTGGCAGCTGCCGCTGCCTCCCGGTCCACCTCCACCGCGGGGACGGACACCAGCTCCGAGGCAGGCGGCACGGGCGCGAACGGGGCGTGCCAGTCGGGCCCGCGCAGCGCGAGCGCCACCTCGACGGACATGCGGGCCGGCCCGTATCCGTGCCGGTCACGGACCAGGAAGCCGCGGTCCAGGGCCCATCGCTCGTCCGGCCGGGAGGCGGCCTCGGGAGTTCCGAACATGATGAACTCCGTTTCTCGCGGTGCGGACATCGCTCGATGCTCAAGCAACTGCCGGGCGCCTGAAGGGGCTTTGGAGATCACGGAGGCGACGCGTTGCGGATCGCCATGGTGTTCCAGGAGGGCGGCCGTGCGCTGCTGCCTGGTGCAGGGCGGCTTGATGCCCAGTGCCGCGAGCATGCCGCGCAGTTCCTCGGAGGTCACGCCTTCCAGAAGCTCCTCCAGCGGAGCGTCCAGCCCCAGGGGCATCTCCCACGCCTGCCGCAACGGCGCAGCCAAGTGGAGCCTTCCGTCGCTGTCCGGCCATACCAGGGCATGCTCGGCCAGAGTCTCCAGCACGCCGTCCAGTTCCCGGGTGGCCGCGGCTGTCGTCGCTCCCAGCCTCCTCGCCAGGGCGCTGAGCGCCATGGGCGTTCCCAAGGCGGCCAGGGCCTCGGCCACCTGGAGGCAGGGCAGGGGAAGCTGCGACAGGGCGAGCGCCACCGAGCCGGGTCGCAGAAGACGTTCCGACAGTTCCTCCAGGGAGCGCGGCTCCGGTGGCACCGCGGCGTCCTTCCGCATCCCGAGAACGCGCGCCAGCCGTGGGGCGTCGAGACCACACAGCCGGGCTGTCAGCGTGAAGGGGGATGTCATGGAGCACACCTCGCGAGACCGGGAACGCGGCTGGGGACCGGAGCGGCCCCGAACGGAGCCAAGGATTGCGCATTCGATGGGTCCGCGGTCGGTACTCGGAAGGGGATCACCCCCGGAGGGGAGCCCCTTGAGGGCCCGGAGCGCGGGCGGGCCTGGCACACGTGTGAAACGTCGTGAACGTCGGAGACAGGAGAGACCGGAAGCGAGACCAGGACACGCAGAAGACCCCGGCCGGTTTCCCGGTCGGGGTCTTCAAGTGCCCGGTGAGGCACTGGCGGAGGATACGAGATTCGAACTCGTGAGGGGTTGCCCCCAACACGCTTTCCAAATGTTCGTCCGGGGGTTCGGCGGGGGTCGTACGGGTCTCGATCTGCGGTGGAGTGCGCGAACCAGCCCTGCCCGAACAGTCTCGGACGGAGATGAATCAGACCAGGACTGAGACCACAGAAGCGGACCGATGTGCGGATGCCGACCCGCATCGCGCTACGGCCGACCCGGCTGCTCACGCTTTGCGACGCGTTCCAGCGGCGGTCCGGATGGACCGCCTTATGCCCAGGTCGACTCCCTGTTCGTCAGCAAGCCCTGCGAAGTGGCCTGCTGAATCCGCGTAGTCGTCGGGATAGTCCGAGATGAGTATGAGGAATGCGTCGATGGAGGCGGAGTCGCCTGTACAGGCGGAGGCCAACAGCGGTGCCGACTGTTCGACGGGTGGGCCCTGAGGCACGCTGAATTCCCGTGCGATCAGAGTGAAATACGCCTCTTGCGCGCAGTTCTCACGGACGCGATGGTGATCACGAAGTTACGCAGCGCGGATCGGCGCCAGCATCAAGCCTTGCCTTCGATCTCCCGCAATTCCGATAGTTCCTCGCGACCCCGCTTGATAACGGCCAGCGTGGCTTGCGCATCCGTGCCCGGAGGGAGCGGGGTGTCGGCGATCAGGTCTCGGAGGGAGTAGGAGGCGTCGAGCCAGCTCAGCAGGGCGTGCCAGTGTTCCGCTTGGTCCCAGCTGAGACTCGGATCCCAGGGGTCGTAGTCGTACGGAGTGTGGTCCATGCCGAACAGGCCCGCGCGGCGCACCAGGCAGGGGTAGCAATGACCGCAGTTGGCGAGGCCGGAGCCATGCGGGCGGTGCTTGGGAGGGGTGCCGCAGCTCAGGGTGGCGGCGAGGTCGGCGGGGGTGAGGCCGGCGTCGAGCGCGGAGTGGCAGACCTGGCGCTTGGTGAGGTGGGCGAGCGGGTTTTGGAGGTGTACGACAGGTCCGTCTGCCACGGCAGCGATCAGCCGGTTCAGCAGGTGCAGTGTCCAGGGGTGGACGGACCGCGTCGAGCAGGCGGCGGCACGGGCGGGCGTCAGGGGCGGATTGATGGAGAGCTGGCCGTTCTCGGGGATGTGCGCGAAGGGGGCGCCCTCGGCGGCCGCTGCGCGGACGGCGGTGGTCGCGTAGAGGAAGCCACGAGAGCGGGTGGTGCGCTCCGGGTCCGGGTCCCCCTGGCCCTTGTCCTGGATGCGTACGTTCTGGCTCAGGGTGATGCGGCGGACCGGGCGGGCCCGGCGCTGGTAGATGCCGTCGTATACGGAATTCTGGAGGTGTCCGAAGTTCTGTTCACCGAAGGAGACGAGGAGCAGTTCCTCGGATGTACGGAAAGAGGCGCGTTGGCCCGCCCAGCTCAGGGAGTCCAGACCTCCGGAGAACAGGGCGACCTCTCCGGCCCTGGAGTCCGGGTCGAAGGTGAAGGGCACGTTGGTGGCCAAGTCGGCTTCACGGAATTCCACATCCCACTGGTCGGCAGTCATGGTTCGCAGCAGAGAAGTGAGAAGCGGTCGGACGGACTGCCAGCGTTCGTATGCGGCGACGGGTATGGAGAGCCGCATGTGGCGGGTCCAGCGGTCGAAGGAGGCATCACGGCGGGAGTGTTTGTCTGCGGCGAAGACCGCACGGCCGACTCGGTGCAGGTCGTCCGCCCAGGAAGGAGCAGAGCCCAGGAAGGACTGCCATTGCGGGGCGCGGGACTTTGCCTCCCAGTAGTTGTGGTCGCTCAGGGGCTGCCATCCGGCGGGTGACTTTGCCCCGCCGGGCTCGATCCAGAAGTAAGGGCGATGGGTAGCCGTCATACGGATGCCTCCTGGGCGCCTTCCTGGTGTTCCCGTACGTCCTCGACGACCAGACCCAGCACTTTGCCCACCGTGCCGGGGACCAGGCTCCGGGCGATGTCGGGTAGGGAGCCGCCAGGGTCAGCGATCACTGCCTCCGCGGACTCGGCCTCCTCCGCCAGTTCGGCCGCCTCCTCGCAAAGATTCGGTACCAGCGAGACGACCTTGTTGGCGGCCCAGTCGGCCACGTGATCACCAGGGTCGAGAACATGCAGGACAGGCACGACGAGCTTGACCTTCTCGGCAATGACCGACCGTAGGAACTCGGTCACGATGTCCGCAAAGAACCACTGGTACAGCAGGCACAGCAGATCCCCGGCGAGACGTCCCCCCGCTGCTTCCCCTCCGCTGGCTTCTGCGTTCTGTCGCTCCAAAAGCCGCTCGGCCGTGTCCGTCGCGGCCCGACGTATCGCTGCGTCGGTGATCGTGCTGCCGCTCCCGCCTACTTCGTCGGTGAATCGGGCAAGGAAGTCGTCCGCAGAAGCCTTTGGGTCGTCGTGAGCCATGGCGGCCATGGCGTCGGCAAGGCGGTAGCCGGCCTCGGTCGCGGCGTCGACGAGGCCGAAGGCGGACTGGTCTTCGCGCATGGTTCGGTGCAGTACATCCAGATAGTCATCGAGGATCTTGTCGAGAAGCCTTTCGGCCTGAGGTCCTTCGCTGTCCCATCTGGACAGCCGACTGCTTATGGCGCTCCACTCGGCTGCCGTACCTAATCGGCCACCCGGACCCAGCCAGCGTGTGGATGTGCCCATACCAACAACTCCCTCGGCTTGATGGTGTCCCCTTGCTATGGGAGCAGGAACACAAGGGCGCAGATAGAACGCAAGTCGGCCATACTCGTGGCCAGTTCAGAGGGCTCATCCCGGCCGACTGCCTTGGGCTATGGAGCTCAGATTTCCTCGGCCGCGTCGCCGCGGCTTCGGGAGCCCATCCGTACAGGGCGTTGCGCGACACGCATTACTCTGCCGAGCATGATGCGCGCTGTGGGTTTCGATGCCAGTGACTGATCTTGGTCCTTGCTGGGCATCGAACGGGCCATGGACGAAACGATGCTGGAGCGGGCGACGCAGGTAGTTGAGAAGGAGCTCTGTGACGTGCTACCCCGACGCTGGGCCCATTCACAGGGTGTGGCGGCGCGTGCCGCAGTGCTCGTCCGGCCCTGGCAGGGAACGCTGAGCTGCTGATCGCTGGGGCGGTGCTGCACGACGTGGGCCACGCACCTCGGCTGGCCGAGACGGGTTTCCATCCGCTCGACGGGGCCCGATTCCTCCGGGACGAGCACAGTGCTGATGAGCGGTTGGTCCGGTTGGTGGCGAACCATTCGTTTGCGCTGTTGGAAGCCGAGGAGCGCGGGCTGATGGAGGTACTGATACGCGAGTTCCCCTTGCTGGATGAGGGGCTACTTGTGGACGCGCTCGTGTACTGCGACATGACGACGACGCCCGATGGCGAGAGAACTACTGCATCTGAGCGCGTGGCGGAGATCGTGAGCCGCTACGGGGTGGACAGCCTCGTGGGGCGGTTCATTCGCAGGGCAGAGCCGGACATCCGTGCAGCCGTCGGCCGGGTGGAAGCTGCACTGGTCGCTCAGCCCAGGTAGGGGTACGTGCCGGCGAGGTAGTCGCCGATCTGTTGGCGCATGCTGGGGTGGATGTCGTACCGGTCCAGGTCGTCTGGCTGGACGTAGCGGACGCCGTCGGCCTCGTCGTTAATGGTGGGCTCGCCGCCTACGGGCCGGCCGATGTAGGTGTTCTCGTACTGCTGGCGGATCTCGCCGTCGGTGTAGGCCACGATGTGGTTCGGGTTCGTGTAGACCCCCAAGAAGCCCGTGATCTCGGCGATGATCCCGGTCTCTTCCAGGCATTCACGGACGGCGCACTGGGCGGCGGTCTCGCCGATGTCCTGGGCGCCTCCGGGCAGGGCCCACTGGCCGGTGTCCCGTCGGCGCTGGAGGAGTATGGCGCCGTTGTCGTCGGCGACGAGCAGGTTGTTGGCGGGGATGAGCGTGTTCGCCTTGGGGGCCTTGGGGTCGTTGTAGTACTCAGTCCTGCCCATGTGGCGAGGGCCCCTCCTGGTCTGGTGTCCAGGGCCGTGCGGTGGCCCAGACACCTTCGAAACTCTGAGCGTAGTTGTCGAACCAGCCCGCCGTGTCTGCTCTGCGGAGATGGCGGAGGGGGTTGGCGCTGGCCGGCTGGCCCCAGACGCGCGGGTTCATCAGAAGGTCATCGTCGTACCGGAACATGGAGGTGTAGAGCGTGGTGTCGTGCAGCCTCACCTCGCATCCTGCCTCGGACAACAGGGGCCGGTAGTAGGTCAGGGAGGCGCGGATCTTGGCGGCGAGCGTGTCGCCGATTCCCTCTTCGTGGCCCCGGATTGCTGCGGCCCGGCCCTTCGAGTCGCCGAAGCAGAGCCGCACTCGCACCCCGCTCAATGCGCGCTCGGCGAGCATCTTGGCAACGTGAGGGTTGGACTGGGCGAAAGAAGGTACCGGAGAAGACGAGGACGCTGATCTGCTCCTGGGCGCCGTTGAGCAGCGACAACCACGTGTCGCGCGGGACGCTCGCCCGGTTCTGGTAGGTCCAGCTCCTGCCCGCGGCCCGTGCATCCGCGTCTTGCAAGAGCAGGTCTGGCAGTCCCTCCTCCTTCACGACGAACCGACTCGCTCGCCACCTGTGAGCACGGCTTCTGCAATCGAGCAGTCTGAGGGACGCCGCATTGAAATGCATCGCGCGCGGGGCGGCATGTTCGTCGGGAGTGAGATCGAGAACGGACACTGGGCGTATCGACGGGCACATGTGGTGACCGGCCCACCCGTTGATACGCAGGCGCCTCTCCGACGCGGATCCGCACTTCAGGGGCTCACGGGCGTCCTGAGATCCTCGCCGACGCTGCGGTTGTCCTCGGCTGGTCGTCAGGTGAAGTGGCGCCGAAGGCTCATGCGTGGTGCTTCGTAGGCGGGCTGCCTCGGCGCGCGGGACGGCACATGTGGGTTTCCGCGGCCGATCGCGAGCGCTGGCGGGAGATGGTCGGTGAGAAGACTTCTCTCCCCGTGGCATCGGGGCAGGAGGAGGACGATGAAATTACCTTCGCCGAGCAGAAGATCGACTGAAACTGCCGGGCGGGTGACGAGGGCTGGTTCGGCAGCGACGCACGGCCTATCCGAGACCTGGGCCAGCCGACCGGCGTATTCACCCTGCCGCGCGTGCCGGCGCAACGGTCAGGCCACGCTGATCTTGCCCGTCGAGCGGGCTGCCGCCTCTGCGGCTCTGGGCTGCCCGCCGTGGGAGCTCGGGCCGTGCGCTGAATGCGGCCAGCTGATGCGCCGGTACGGGCGCGACACGGCCATGTTCTGCGGCGTGTGCCGTGAGGCTCTCAACAGCCGGTAGGCGCCAGCAGCCCGTTGGTGACAACTGCAACCACCAACGTCGAAGGGCCCTACCGCAAGCGGTGGGGCCCTTCGACGTATTGCCCGGTGAGAGCAATGGCGGAGGATACGAGATTCGAACTCGTGAGGGGTTGCCCCCAACACGCTTTCCAAATGTTCGTATGGGGGTCCGGCCTGGGTCGTGGGTGTCCTGACCTGCGGCGGAGTGTTCGGGGTGGACCCGTCCGGACAAGTCCGGACGGGGGTGAATGCAACCAGAACTGCAACCAGACCCTGCTCCGTTTGGCAGCGGTTGCGTGTCACCTACCCGCCGACCAGCGAGGGCGGTCAGCCAGTCGCCGCAGGGTGTCGAAAGACAGCACCCCGCGCGTCTTCACATCGACCTTGGTCGCCTGGAGCGCCTGCATTGCAGCCTTGCTGAACATCGTTGCCAGTCGGCCACAGAGCTTGACGGTCGACAGCTGCCGCAACTCATCATGCGCTGGGGGGGAGTAGCGACCCAGGTACTTCGAAGCCTTCTCCTCTCCGCGGACGCGTTCCAACAGGATGGAACAGAGAGCGGGGGCATCTTTGGTGGCCGTGTCGTGGGTCTGGGTGCTCAGCGCCGCGGCTGACTTGGCAAGGCTCACCAGCGCGTAGCCTGCCCGGTCCTTGTCAAGCGTGAAGCCGACATGGTCATCCAGAGCTAGAGCCGCGAGGCCGGCCGATGTCTGGGTCTCCGCTTCGTCCCGGAGCGAGATCGAAAACTCCACAAGGAACGCCCTGACCGCCCCGTGGTAGTCGTCATAGTCCGTAAGCTCAGGCGCAAGATTTCTAGCGTAGGCACCGGCTCTCTGCTGCCCTTCCAAACGAAGGGCGCGCAGCAGGGACACCCGTGACTCGAGGATTTTGCGGCCGGTGCCCTGCACTGCTCCCTTCGCCGCCCACACTGACTCGGGTGCCGACAGGGAGCGGGACAGCAGGTAGGCATCGCGATAGCCCTCGAGGGTTGAAGCCTTCTTCACCAGGCGCTCTCCGCCAGCTTGGCCCACAAGTTCGTAGACCTTCGAGGCAGTTCCTTCTCGGTGTAGGTAGTCAACCACCGTCGCAGCGATGGAGGGATGCCGGCAGTAGACACGGTTGCCAGCGAAGGTCACTGCGGCCTCCCGGCCGAGCGTTTGTAGAATCTTTCCGTCGGCGAAGACGGGGTCGAGCCCCGCCATGGCCGCGATCACCGACCTGCTTGCCCCCTTGCCGCGGTTGCCGCCCGTGTCGAGCGCATGCTGCATCACGCAGATGCCCCCGAAGATGTCGCCAAGGTCGACGGAGTCCGTCAGCTTGATCTCGTGCAGCTTGCGCACCAGATCCTCCACACGGGCGCCCAGACTCGCCCCGTACCGGACATCGAGAACCGCTCCGAAGAGCGTGTTGCTCTCGGCGGCCATGGCGCCGGCCGAGGCCGCGAGGCGCTCCGCGACGGTGTCGATTTCCTGGCTGCCGTTCGGCAGCAGTCCAAGCCCCTGCCAGGTCAGGGCGATGTTCCTGGCGTCGTCGTTGGTGATGCCGTGGAACAGGACGTCCTCGATCCACGGTCGCAGCGTCGAACCGGCGCCCTGCCACCACAGCCGGTCTTGGCTGGCGAGCAGAAGGGCGATGCCGGACCCCTCGGACGCCCAGACGTCCTTCGTGGACGCCAAGTCGTCCGTGATCAGGTCGGCCTCGTCGACGCAGATCAGGCTCTTCCCGGCCGCGCGGACGTCGTTCAGCCAGTCCTTGGTCAACCGCGGGGCGCCCGGTTCCCGCCACAGCACGTTCCACTCAGGTCTTGAGCTCGCCACCGCGTGCGCCACCTGGCGCAGGGCCAGGGACTTGCCCTCGCCGAGCGGACCGATGGCCACCGCACCGCCACCACCGCCGACCCGCAGGCATTCGACCACCTTCTGCTCCAAGGAGGCCGTTGAGCTGAGCACGGGCCAGCAGCCCGGCGCGGCGTCCCCCCACACCGGCTGGCTGCCCTCCGCGAAGGCCGCCGGCTGGTACGAGGCCGAGTCAGCCAAAATACGCGGCACCCGCGAGTAGCCGTAGTGAGAAGCGGGCTCCTCGGTTTCTGTCTCGTCCTGCTCCACCTCGTGGGTGAACAGTTCGTGCCCGTCGACACCGAGGTAGAGGGTGAAGCCGGGAGCACCCACGAAGTCACCCAGAGCGCCGCTCGTTACAGCCGCTGCATCTGTTTCATACGCCGCCCAGAGAACCTCTGCCTCCAGCAGGTCGGCCTTGTTGTCGAGGACCTGGCTGCGCATGCTTCTCATGAAGCTGTCGAGCCACCCGCTGTAGCCCACCACCAGCACGACCGAGTTAGTGAGCAGCCGTCTCAGCACATCGTCCAGGCCGGGGCGGGCGGAGGTGATCCTTGTCGGTACGTTGCTTGAAGCTTTGCCGGTCCAGTAGCCGTGAATATGCAGCACGGGGTGGGCGATGGCTTCGTCCAGCTGCGCCATCGCGGGGACGGTGTCGGTTGGAATGGGGATCGGCATCGCTGGAATGCCGACCTGATTGAGGGCGATCTCGATCAGCGGGTCGAAGTTTGTCGTGATGATCGGGCCCCGTGCCCGCCCGCTCAACGACGCAAAGAACTGCGCAAACCGCTGATACCCGCGGGGAATGAGCCACTTCCCCGTCCTCGCGTACTCTCGGCAGCGCTCCTCGTCCCTAGCGACATCCGCCACATCCTTCTCATGCACGTCGGGGCACGCCTGGAGCACAGCCTTCCGGATCGCCCGCATGACCGTCGGCTCACCTGCCTGCCTGGTCAACACCGCCGCCGCATTCTGGTACTTGAGGCCGGGGTCCGCGGCGTCGGCGACGGTCTCATCGAACCTGGCCAGGCCCGCCTTCGGGACGTGCTCCCGGAAGATGTTCGTGAGCTGGGGGACGCTGGGGAGGACCTCGCTGCTGATCCCCGAACCGAAGACAGTGACAAGGCGACGGTCGGCCTCCTCTGCCAGGAACCGGAGGCGGATCTTTAGGTCGGTGATGTCACCGAAGTCGGTAGGACCCATGAACCGATCCAACCACTGCGGCTCGGGAGGTGCACACCTCTCGTTGCGCCCCCACGCCACACGAATTATTTCAAGCCACCTGTAAATGGCCCTGGTTCGCCGATCACGGACAGGGCGGCGACCCTTATGATCAGCCCGTGTCGGGTCCGAGGCAGAGGGGAGGCCACCGTTGGGTCCGTTGCAGCTCGCCATCACAGCGATCCTCACAGTCGCTGGCATCGCCCTGCAGATCTGGTCGTCCGCGCCGAGTCGCGCCGAGCGGCAGTACGCCCTCCAACTCCCCTCGGTCCTTCTGTATTCACTTGCCGCAGCGCTCTTCTTGTTCTCGATCTTCCCGGACTCGATGACGGAGGGTAGGACGTTAGGGTTCGGTCTCAGCGGTGCGGCGGGATTCGCCGCCTTCTTCATGCTGATCTCCTTCACTTGGCTCGCCAAGACCCGTCGACGGGACGAACTGACCGCCCAATTGAAGAAGGCACAGCGCGAGAACACCTCGCTGCGGCGACAGTTGTTGGGTGAACGCTCCACGGGCGAGGGCCCGCGACCGCTCGCTCAGTCCACTCGGTATGACGTCCCCCTACGTGGCAGTAGGCGGCATCGGATTGGTGTGGTGACGGGAAATCTCGCGAACGTGCACGGCGTCGATGTGTGGGTCAACCCAGAGAACACCCGCATGGAGATGTCCCGCGTTGACGAGCCGACCGTTTCCGCCGCGATCCGCTATCACGGGGGTCGTCGGGACGACGCCGGACATCTGACCGACGACATCATCACCAAAGAACTTGTCGAGCGGATGGCCGGCCAGCAGCACGTGTCGGCGGGCCAGGTGCTGGTCACCGGGCCGGGTGAGCTGCTGGAGAGCCATCAGGTCCGGAAGATCGTGCATGTTGCCTCGGTCGAGGGGGAACCCGGCTCTGGCTACCGCCAGGTGATGGACCTGGGGCGGTGCGCCCGCAACATCCTGTCTGAGGTTGATCGGCTTGCTGAGGCTGGGGAGCTGCTGCGCTCGGTCGTCCTGCCGCTGCTAGGAACCGGCGGGGGCAACAGCGATCTACAGCGCACGGTGGATACCCTCCTGGCAGCCACCGTGAGCTACTTCGAAGCCCATCCCGCGTCTCGCATTCGGATTGTCTATCTGCTGGCGTACACGGACGTGCAGGAGGCCCTCTGTCGGGCTGCCCTCGACGAGCGTCCCGAACTCTCGACGGGGGCCTGAGCCGCGTATCGCCATGGCGGCAGGGACTTACTCCGGGGCTCCGGTCGGGGGCGGGAAGGCAGGGCCGTCGGCCGGTTCGCTGGAACGGTAGGCCCGCTGCCGCTCGGCGCATCCTAGGTGATCAGCTACCACCTGTCCGCCTGTATACTCTCGTCCGAATGTGCTTGCCCCTGGGCTTGCACAAAGTTTTTCGGTGACCATAGCGGTGGGGAAACGCCCGGCAACATTCCGAACCCGGAAGCTAAGACTGCCAGCGCCGATGGTACTGCGAGGGGGACCTCGTGGGAGAGTAGGTCGTCGCCGATATCTGCTTGAGGGCCGCTCCGCCTCGCGGGGCGGCCCTCGTCGTTTAGTCGTGAGTGTCGCCGTAGGGGCCGAGGAAGCGCTCGCCGTTGAAGTGCACCATGTGCGTCTCCTCTTCCGCGACCCAGACTTCCGTCTCCCACGCGATGTCGGCTGCGAACTGGCGGAACTTCTTCTTCGTCTGGAAGGCAGTGACGAAGACCAGGCCCGGGCGCGCTCCCTCGAAGAGCTTCTTGAGCTGCGCGACCCGTAGACCGTTGACCGGCCCGGTGGAGGTGACTGCCTCCACGAGCACCAGCCAGTCCCTGTCCGTGTAGTGGATGACCACGTCCGGCATCTTGCCGTGGGCATCCACGACCACGCCGAGCTCCGCGAGGTACTCGGGCTTGTTGACGATCCACTTGGAGCCCGTGTCGCCCAGGTAGACGACTGTGCCTCCGGGGGTGAACTGCGATGCGAAGCGTTCGACGACTGCACCGATGAGTTCGCTGTGCTCGCCAGGGCTTAGCTTGACCTCCGTTCCGTCAGGAAGTTTGACGGGCACTCGGTGAACCGACCTCTCGGCGGCCCAGAGCTCGATTAGCTTCTTCCATTCGGCGTGGTATTCGTCGAGCGACTCTTGCCATGCCGATGTCCCGTAGGTCGTTAGTGCCTTTATAGCCAGCTGGCTCGGGTGGTATCGGTTGTTCTTGTCGTTTGTGGCTCGTCCTGGGGCGTCAGAATTCTTGACGAGGACGCCGGCGTCGACGAGTTGGTGGACGGATTCCTTGCGCACGGACTCGCGGCTGTTCGGTGCGTACCTGCTCGGGTCCTTCGTCCCTTTCGGGATGTCGGGATAGTGGACGGCCATCCAATCCATGCACTCGGTGATGCCGAGGGTATTGGAGCTCACCTCCGCCCATTCCTGATCCGGGCGGAGGTCCAACATCGCAAGCAGGACCAGTGCGGTCCGGGTGTTCTGCTGCTTCGCAGGCATCCCTATAGAGGCGAGAATTTCCTTTGCCTCTTCAAGATTCTTTTCTTGCTGTTCCTTGGTCACTCGCTGGCCCTCCCCAGCCACATCGATGCAGTGAGTGGGGCTCAGGCTACAGGGCCTCTGGGGTGGCGCTGCCAGATGATGGGGGCCTGCCGTGAGGGACGGCAAGATTCCGCCAAGCCCGGCCTTAATCAGCCATTCTGCGGGTGGGTTCGTGGGCGCTACGCTTCGCCGGGCGAGGCGGTCTCATCCAGCGCTAGGTGACGTTCGACGAGGTCGTCGAGCTTCTCTTGATCGGGCCACCCATCCTCTATCCACTCGCCACCAATGGCCTGCAGCTGAGCTTCGCTCGGGTAGCGGAGGTTCCGCAGGTCGGTCGCATTCACTTGTGTGTGGCCGCTGAACCGACGAATGAGCCGGTCTAGCAGGGTGGAGTTGAGCCAGAAACAGAGACCGCGGGCGACGTCCCGGGGGAGCCCGGCCCCTTCCCTATGGAACACGTTTACGTGGTTCTCGAATCCGATCCGGGAGTGTGGTGTCACTTCGGGGTCGAAAACGGTAGCGACCACACGGCGCTTCTCCTCCTTAGAGGAAAGCCGCTTCACTACGACGTAATAGCCAGACGGAAAAGTCATTTTTTCGGTGTCTGGGGTGAGCATGATCGCATTATTTTTTTTGGCGCCCGGTACAGGCCAATAGATTCCGCCGTTACGCATGTGAAGCGGGTAGATGAGGGGAACTGCTCCATCCTCTGGATTGGCTCGCAGGTGCTCCTTGGAACGAAAGTCCACCACGCGCCCTGTCGAGACCTGACAGTCGATTTGTGTGAGGGTGGCGGGAAGGTTGGCGTGAGTAGCCGCGAGCTGCGCGTCTCCCTCGTCGGCGCTGATGTGGATGAAGTGCTCGCCGTCATCTGGATGCACCATCTCGCTGTGCTCCACCGACCGGCTGCGGATTTCGCCGCCGTAGCTGCGGCTTGAGGAGACGATGATGGGGCCTCGGTCAGGCTTGTCGGTGCGTGTCGCCGAGAAGATCACGTTTTCCTGGAGCACGTCTGTATCGGCGAATACTTTGTTTCGCGATTCAAACAGGTGCACGCGGTCAATGTGCATGCGGTCCAGAAGATACTTGCGGAACGGCCGGAAGTAAGGGCCATTCGCAAAGCTGCGGGGCGTGATGGCGACGAGCTGGCCGCTTGGAGCGAGGAGGCGGATCCCCAGCGCCATGAATGCCGAATAGAGGTTCGAGGTCTCTGTGCAGGCCGCAGCGACTGCCCTCCGCTCACGTGAGTTGGCGGCCAGCTTCTTGTACGGGGGGTTCATGATTACGAGGTCAAACGGACCCCGATCCTCACCGAACAGCCCTGCATCCTCGGTCGCCCAGGTGATGAAGTCGTCCTTCACTAGGGCGGTATCGACGCCTCCACCGGACGCTCGGGCCGTGCTCGCGCAGTCTTCCAACGTGGCGGAGAGGGTCTCATGAAGCTGTGGGTCGTTCTCGCAAGCGGTCACGTCGATCTGGGCTTGAGGCTGCTCCCGGAGGATGCGCGAGACGACAGAGGCGGTCAGAGACCCCGCCCCGGCACCGGGGTCGAGGAGCCGGATCGGGGCTGCGCCGTCCAGCCTCGCCAGCGAGGCAATGAAGTCCGCAGCGGGGGAAGGCGTGAAGTACTGACCGCGCTTCGCACGCTCCTTGGGGTCAAGAGCCGAAGATGACTCCTGCCTCCTCGCTTCTGTACGGGTCACAAGATCCGTTTCCACTGCTGCCACCTCTGTTGCCATAGGCACAGCGTAGCCAGGTCGCACCGGATCCGATGAGCCTGTGGAAAACCCTTCGCCTGATCGCTTCTACCCGGAATCACGGCTGCTCGCCGAGGGCGGCAAAGTGCAGAGGGAAGCTATCGGTCAGACTTGCGAGGACGGTCTTTCCCTTGGCGGGGATAGTGAACGGCGGAGGGCCAATAACTCCGGATTCGGTGTAATACCTCATTCCGTCGACGAAGAGAAAGGGGCCTGGACCGCTGTCGTGGTCCGTGTTGGTGTAGTCGTCGCGGTTCAGCTCTGGGGCAGTCTGGAAGCAGGATCGAGGTCTCGACCTCGCCAGCGTGCATGCCCGCGTGCCGATCAGAGACCAGGTCGCCGTGCTCCCGGGCTCGGGCAAGGGGACCGGCGGCACAGGGCGCGTTGGAAGGGGACGTGCGAATAAGGGCTCTCCCCACGGGCGTGGTGGCCGGATGCCAGCCAATTACTGGACAGGTCGTTGAAGACCGGGCGCCGCTCGTCGATGGACAGGCAGAAGGCGGAGTTCGGTGAACTGCCACGGGGTTCTCGATGCGGTGACGAAGGCGGCGGGGCCTTCTGGGAGACGCGTGAGGACGCCCAGGAACAGAGTGTGGGAGACCGCCAGGAGGGGGCCGTGGCGTTGGGCGGTGTGGTGGAGGAACGTGGCGCAGTGGCGGGCGCGGGTGTGTAGGTCGGTGAGGCTTTCGCCGTCTTCGCAGCGTAGAGACGGATTGGCGAGGCGCCGGGCTCGCCAGGCGCGATAGGCGGGCGGGTAGGTCTCGGCACTGCGACCGAGGACGATGCTCGGGGCGCGCCACTCGGCGAGGAGGCCGGAGGTGGCCACGATCGGCAGGCCCGTGAGATGCGAGACGAGGGTGGCGGTCTGGCGGGCACGGGGAATCGGGCTGGTGACGATCGCGCTGATGCCCTCGGGAAGGGGGAGCGAGCGGCACACCTGGTCGCGGCCCTCCATGGTGAGAGCGGCCTCGTGTGGGGCGTGGTAGCCGGGGCGGTGGCCTTCGTAGGCGCCGTGGCGCATGAGCCAGATGTCAGCCAAGGATCCAGCCTCCGTCGACGCGCAGGGTCTGGCCGGTGATGAAGCCGGCGTCCTCGGTGGCGAGGAAGGCGACGGCCGCGGCGACGTCTTCCGGCTGGCCCCGGCGTTGGACGCACTGTCGGGCAAGCTGGCGGACGGTCATGGCCTCCGGGTCGTCGACGACTGCGTCTTCGGCGGGGACGCGGATGGAGCCGGGAGCGACGCAGTTCGCGGTGACGCCGACGGGGCCGAGTTCGCGGGCGAGGGCGCGGGTGAGTCCTTCGAGCCCGGCTTTGGCACTGATGTAGCCGGCGAGCTCATGGCGGCCCGCAGCGGCGAGGACGGAGCCGATCGTGATGACGCGGCCCCAGCCGGCTGCCGTCATGGCGGGGGTGAGTTCGTGGGCGAGGAGGTAGTGGCTGGTCAGGTTGGTGGCCAGGGTGTCTTCCCAGTGGGTCGGTGTCGTCTCCGGCCACGATCGGCGCGGGTAGGCGCCGGCGTTGCTGACCAGGATGTCCACCGGGCCCAGGGCCTCTTGGGCTCGACTGCACAGGGACCGTACGGCCTCGGCGTCTCGAAGGTCTGCCGACAGGGAGATGCAAGAGGGGAGGGAGGCTGAGAGCTCCTCTGCCGTTCGGTCGTCGTCGAAGTGGGCGAGGGCGATTGTGGCGCCGTCGGCTGCGAGGCGGCGGGCAATGGCCGTGCCGAGGCCGCCGGTCGCTCCAGTGACCAGGGCGGTGCGGCCGTTCAGGGGGCCGGGCATGACGACTCCAGGGGGCAGAAGTAGGTGGAGGGGTCGAAGGCGGGGCTCATCGCTTCGGCGAGCCGGGCGAGGAGGACGAGTCGGTCCGCTGGGGCCAGGTCGGCGAGGTTGTAGACGCCGAGGATGCGCATTGCCAGGTAGGGGCGGAGAAGGTTCGCCAGGTCCGCACCGGGCCAGAGACGGTCGGCGACCGGCCGTACGAGCTGGTTCCAGTACGTGGTCACGGCGGCACGCCGGGGAGCCGCGAGCCGTGGGGCGTAGTCGATGCGGATGGTGCTCGTGGTGTGCTCGATGTCCGCTCGTCGGATCTCGGGGGTGTTGTCCGGGACGCGGGCGAACGTGGCGGGGTGGTCGGCGAAGGCCGCCGGGTTGTACATGGGCACGAGCCAGCCGCCGAGGGTGGAGGCGTACCAAAGGAAGTTGGCGAACTCGCCGGGGATGCTGTTCATGCCGGCGGTGTCGTAGTCGAACCAGGCGAGCGGGTGGGCGAGGTTGACGTCGGTGGGGTCGCCCTGGGTGAGCGCTGCCCAGACCGGCTCGGTCGCGGCGAAGTGGGCCCGGAGCCAGCGGAGGGTGGCGACCCAGTCCAGGTGGTGCCGACGGCCGTTGATGTTCAGGGTGTAGGTGTCGAGGCGGGAGACCAGGACGTCGATGAGGCCGTCGGCGATCAAGAAGTCTCTACCGCCGTAGTACTCGTCGAGTCTGCCGCTGGGGGCCGCACGGTCCCAGTACAGCTTGCGTACTGCGCGTGTCGGGTCGGTGGGCCTCGCCGTCGCGAGGATGGCCTCGCGGTACGCGGCGGTGAGTTGATCCAAGTAGGCGCGGAGGCCGTCGCTCGCCTGGCTCGCGTTGAGGAGGTCGAGCAGGAGCCCTCGGTCAGTGCCGCCGGGCAGACGTTCGTACGCGAGGAGCCGCCCGCCCGGCACACGCAGGTGGGCGTGGAGGGTTGGCACCCGGTAGTGCGGTGCCAGACGTGCGTGCCCGCGCACCTCGGCGAGGCTTCCCACCGGGTCACGCGTGTACTTCAGGAGCAACGGGCGGCCGAGGAGGTCGACGGGACAGAGCAGGTTGCGGGTGAAGCGCCGCACCGGGCCGAGCTGCAGAGGGCTGCGGAGGGTCATGGCCGCACCCCGTTGAGCAGGTCGAGGCACACTCGGGCCAGTTCGGCGGGCGGGAAGGCGTCCATGTGCATGTCGACGTCTGGGGGAATGGCGTCTCGGACGGGGCAGAGGTCGCCCTGGTGCATGCGGTCGGACAGGTCGGTGGCGACGGCGTGGTGGTGGGGGAGCCCGGTGCGCCACTTGCTGTGGCTGTGGCGCGCGTACAGGCCGATGACGGGCCCCTCTGCGGTGCGCGTCATCGCGGCGAGGTGGGTGAGGCCGGTGTCGTTGCCGACGACCAGGTCGCAGTGTGGGAAGAGATCGGCGAGCTGGTCGGTCGGCACCCCGTCCAGGTGGAGGACCTGAACGTGGCGTCGAGGGGCCTCTGCGCTGACGCGAAGGCCGTCTTCCGCGTTGCCGCCGATGAGCAGCAGCCGGGCCTGTGCTTGCTGGGCTTCGGCGATCTGCTCGGCGAGGTCGATGTACCGCTGGGCGGTGTAGTCCTTGCGCTCCGGCCAGCTGGTGGCGGTGATGGCGGCGATGGTGAGGCCGCCCAGCCAGCCCCCCGATCGCAATTCCTCCACGAGATTATTCGGGCCGGTCGCGAGGGTCGGCGCGAAGGGAGCCATGCCGGGCAGGCGGATGCCTAGGCGGCGTTCCAGCGCCAGGTAGTGGCGGGCCGGCAGGTCCGGGTGGGCGCGGCCGTCGCTCGACCAGCAGGGCGGGGCGGCTGGGTCGAGTACAAGGCTCACCACTGCCTCGGAGCCGTGCGCCTCGATCCCCGCGCGGTCTCCGATCACAGCGCGTCGACCGTGGGGCGTGGTGACTGGGGGTTGAGTGATCAGCCCGGTCCGGGCGATCAGCCCTGCGTACGGCCCCACCGCCCAGACGGAGGTGCGAACCGACCGCAGCCGCAGCCAGTCGAGCACCGCTCGGACCCCCGTAAGAGCGAGGAGGGTGTCTCCGAGCTTCCCCTCGAAGGCCACCACGACCTCGCCGCACCCGCTCAGGCGGTGGACGAGCTCGGCGGAGGCGGTCAGCGGGAGCGGCGCGCCGAGGGGGACGCTGCCACGGTCGTACCCCAGCGGGGTGGTGTGGACGGCCCCGGCGGGGACGACCACGGAACCGTGGTGGAACCGGACCCCTGGCGGCGCGACCGAGCTCACGCCGGACCGTCGATCGTGGTGAGCGCGACCAGCGGCAGCTCCAGCTCGTCGAGCAGGGCGCGGGCTCCGCGCGTGGTGTCCTCCACCAGGCAGGCCGCCGCCAGCGGGACGGCGCCGGCCTCGCGGAGGCGGCGGGTGAGGTCGGCCAGGGTCCGACCGGTGGTGATCTCGTCGTCCACGATGACGATGCGCTGTCCCGGAGCGATGCCGTAGGCGAAGACGTCGGTGCGCATGGCGTGCGGCTCGCTGAAGCGGACCGCGCCGTCCAGGGGGAGATGCAGCTTCCAGGCGATCTTGTAGGGGAGCCGGGCGGCGTCGGCGAGGGAGACGGTGGGCAGGATGCCGCCCGCGTCCAGGCCCAGGAGGAAGTCCACGGAGCCGGCGCCGTCCGGCAACTGCTCCTGGACCAGACGCCACAGATCGGCCCCCGTGCTGGCGAGGGTGTCGGGATGTACCGGGCTTTCCAGGCCGTCCAACGAGTGGATGACCCGCTCGCGGCGGCTCGTGGCTCCGACGCTGAGCCGCTCGACGATTCGGGCGGAGAAGGGCGGCACGGTGAGGATTTCGGGCATGACGAAGCTCCTGTCGGTGGAAAGGGGAGAAGGAGAGGCGCGTGGTTCAGGCGGCGAGCTGGAGCGCGTACCAGGTGAGGAGCTGGTCGACCGCCGCGGTGATGGGCTTGAGCACGAGCTCGGTGTCACCGGTACGCCAGGCGTTCGCGACCTCGGCCAGAGGAGGGACCGCGAGGGCCGTCAGGCCCGGCATGCGGGAGGCGGCGGCGAGGATCCGGTCGGGGCCGGACTCCCACTGGTTGTGCTCGCGCAGGAGAAGGCGGCAGGCGAGCACGAGGTGCTTGTAGAGCTGCCGCAGGGCGGTCGTTCCCTCCGCAGTACGCAGACGGCGCATGGTGAGCATGACCTGGGGCAGTTCGCGGACGGCGGCGAACGCGAGCTCGTCCCGGCTGATCATCGGAAGTTCGAGGTCGGATGCCGCGTGCAGGACGGGGCTGCCCTGCTGGAGCTGGTGAAGGACGAAGCCCAGGCGCGGAGTGAGGCGTCGGGCGGTCAGTTCTCCGGGCGTGACGAGGGTGGGGCCGAGAGAGGCCGCATTGCCGAGGGCCGTCCGGTACTGCTCCAGGGCCTCTTGGATGCCGCCGCTGACCTCGTGCTCGGCGATCACCATGAGGTCCAGGTCGGACCAGCCGGCGATCCAGGTTCCCTCTCCGGGGCTTCCGGTCAGGGCGACGAGCCGGACGCCGGGTCCGTACGCCCGCACCGCGTCCGTGAAGTCGGCCGTCGCCGCCGCGACTGCTGCCGGAAGACCGAGCCCGTACGGGGTGGCCACGCGCAGCCGAGTCGTGGAGGGCGGGGCGGCGATGCGCCGGAGGCGGGCGCGAAGGGCTGCGATGCTGCCGGTGTTGTCGATGACGTGGTCGGCCAGAGCGGCGACCTGATGGGCGCCGCGGCTCATCTTGATCTCGTCCTTCGCGGCGACGGCCTGGGCCGGTGTGCCGGACCGCTCGACGCGTACGGCGAAGGGGGCGTCCAGGTAAACGATCTGGAGCGTGTCGCCCATGAGCTGCTTGAGCTCGGCGATCGAGGCATCGTCGTGGACGGACTCGATGGTGAACAGCTTCGTGTCGACGTGGGCGTCCGCGAAGCGGTTCAGCTCGCCGAGGAGCAGTTCGGCCTGCCGACGGGCCGAGAGTGCGTACGGGTCCGCGAGCCCTTCCCGATGGGCTGCCTGCCGTAACAGGAAGCCCATCTTGAGGCGTTGGGCGCCGCAGGTCCGCTGGACGAACTGTGCGCTGGTGCTCTTCCCGCACTCGCTCAGCCCGCCGAAGGCGAGTACCTGGCGCAGTTGCCGACCCGGCTTGATCTCCGCCGGAGCGACGTCCTCCCGCCCGTACAGCTTGAAGCGGGCCGGCACGGGGAGCCGACGACGGCCGGCGACGACATCGGAGACCAGCGCGTCGAGGGCGGCGCACAGCTCCTCACGTTGCCCGTGAAGCGCCGGGACACGTCGCGCGGCCAGCTCGTCGCGGCCCGCCGCACGCTCGCTGTGCCAGATCCGCAGCGTCAGCACCGACATGCGGTCCACGACGGAGGCGAGCGTCTCGGTGTGCAGTGGCACATCGGCACGGCCCGCGTCCGCCAGCGAGCCGAGCACTTCGTCAGCCCGTTCGGCGAGGGCGTTGCGTTCGGCGTTGAGCTGGTCGATCTCTCGCTTGCAGTCGGCGACCTGGGCGACGGAGAGCAAGGTACTGCGCACCCGGTCCTCGGTGTCCCACAGACGCCCGTTGACGGTGTGGAGCCGGGTGACGGTGTTGTCCAGGCGCTGCCGGTCCTTGTCCTGGAGGGTGGCCATGGCGCGGACGAGCCCCGGAGGCAGCACCAGGGGCGGGGAGTTCTGAGTCATCGGGGACTCCCGTCGGTGAGTGGAGCGAGGTCAAGGTGATCGAGTACGTCGCTGTGCACGTCGTCCAGGGAGCGGTTTTCGCAGTCCACGACGGCGGCGTACGTGCCGTGGCCGGCCTGGTGAAGCAGAACAGCGTGCAGTGTCTTCTGATAAGCCGGGTAGATCCCGGTCCACGGGCGGCCCTCGCGGGCGCTGGTGATGGCGTAACTGCGCTCGGCGTCGAAGGACGCGAGCAGCAGCACCGAGGTCTCCGATGCGGTGGCGCGCGAACCCGCGATGTCCGTCACGGTCTTGAACGCCTCGCCCACCGTCAGCCCGTCCTTGACCACGCTTGTTGCGGTGGCCACAGCGAGGAGCATGGGCAGGCCACGGTCCAGCAGTCCCGTACGACCGGGCTCGCGTGCGGCGGCCCGCTTGGCATGACCGACGAGCAGCATCTCCGTCAGCTCGACCGTTGTGGACGTCTCGAACCACCACCGGGCGTAGTCGTCGGCCGCTACCCGCGCCCACGGCTCGGGATCGTGCTCGTGGACAGCCCCCAGCGACTGAAAGATGTGTCGGCGCGTGGCCAGCCGATCGAGATGCGTCGTCTTGCCCACGTTGTCAGGGCCGTTGAGGCTGACGAAGTCCGGCAACCGCTCCATCGCTCATGCCTCGCGAATCGGTGTATCGAGGACGGAGGTGATCGCGGCGGTGTTCGTGGCGATGAACTCGGCCAACTCCGGCGGCATCAGCTTCAGCTCACGGACGGCCTGGGCGGTGAAGGGCACCCGGACCACCTCGTACCCGCCCCGCTCCGGCTTGTCGAACTCGGTGCCCGTCCGTGCGGCCAGGTCCATCGACTCCAGGCGCGCCGCGAAGATGTGCTGGACTCCGACGCCTCCCTCCAGCGCGTCGGTGATGAGGTGCACGAGCTCGGCGCGCTCCAGCTTGCCGCCCAGCTCCTCGAACACCTCCCGGTGCAGCGCCGCCTCGATGGTCGCGTCCTCTTCCTCGACGCCTCCGCCGACCGACACCCAGTACGGCTCCCTGCCGGGCTTGGTGCGCTTGATGAGGACCAGTTCGTCGCCGTCGAGGAGGATGGCGCGGGCGTTGCGCTTGACGATGTCGGTCATGCCGTTTGCTCCTTGGGTGTGTAACCGGAGAGAACGGGCGGAGGGGCGCCTTTCGGCTGTGGCCACTTTCCCCGGTTCGTAAATACAGCATGGTGCAAACTGATCGCTGAGTGTGACGCACGGGTGCTGCAGCAATGCCGCAGTTATGCCGAACAGGACTGCCCGCGCAGGGTGTTTCGGCGTTTCACCAGGTGACGGACGGGGGGTACGACGGTGGTGACTGTGCAGAGATGGTCCGGCCGCGAGGCACGGCTGCTGCGCGAAGCCCTTCGCATGAGCCTGCGTGACTTCGCCGCCTACCTCGGAGTCAGTGACCGGACCGTGTCGAACTGGGAGGGTGGCGGTGCGGGTTACCAGCCGCGTGCCGAGTCCCAGGCTGTGCTCGACACCGCGCTCGACCATGCGTCGGGCGAAGCGCAGACGCGATTCGCGGCGGCGCTGGGAACGAACGGCGCTACGCCACCCGCGACAGGCCGCATCGAAGTCGACTCTCACAAGTTCCTGCCAGTTTTCATCGGCGTCGAGCGCGCCGGCCGCCTCCGTGCACACATGAGACCGAGTGAGCACGGCGAGTGGTTGGAGTCCTCCTCGGCCCGCGTCGACCACCCCGAAGCGCAGCAGTGCGTCCTTCACGTCTTCGCGTGCGGGGTGGCCGTCTTCCACCTCGTTCAGCCGCACCAGCCTGCCGCGCTCACCGACCTTGCGGTCTGGCGGTACCGCTCCTACGCCTCCGACCTGCCCTGGGCACGAGACAAGCTCCGCGACCTCCTGGACGAGGAGCCCGCCCGCGTTCCCAACCCCGAGTACGTCCTCTCCCTCTACTGGCTCACCTCGGGCCCCTGGTCCGGCGACGCCCACGACACCGCACTGCGCCTGCTGTCCACGCCCTCTGTCCTGGTCGACCGCGGCGCCCCGGATGGCCCCGCTCCTCTGGGCGGTGCGGTCGAGGAGTCTCTCCTCGCCACCGGCTTCGACCACCCCGACATCGTGTCCTTCGGCGTACGGGGTGTGTCCACCGCCTACGCGGGCTGGTCCGGCGTCGCCTACGCCTCCCACTCCCGCGAGCGCAGCCTCACGATCGACGAGTTGGTCACCTGCGAACTGATCGTCCAAGCCCTCTGGTGCTTCACCCGCCAGGTGCAGCAGATGATTGAGGACGGCCAGGACCCCTTCATGCCCGAGCAGTACGGCTGGCGCTTTCTGCGTGCCGCCTCCTCCCGGCTCACCACCGCCCGAGCCCAGGAGACCGCTCAACACGTTCTGATGCGGGAGGCCATCATGAAGACCAGCGGTCTGGCCGAACGGCTGCGCGCCGCGCAGGACGCTCTGCGAGAGGGCGTCGGGTGAGAACACAGGGCAGGAGAAGCAACGAATGGACATCGGCAGCGCCGCGCTGGTCGTGATCGACATGCAGAACGGCTTCGTGAACGAGCGAAGCCGCCACGCCGTGCGGGCGGTCTCTGATCTCGTCGCCCAGTGGACCGGCGCCGGCCGGCCCGTGATCTTCACCCGGTACTTCAACTATCCGGACAGCCCGTATGAGCGCTTCTTCCAGTGGCGCCGACTCCAAGAACCACCTGAGACCGACATCGTCCCCGAACTCGCGGAGGCGGCAGCCCGCGCGCACGCGGTCGTCGACAAGACCGGCTACACGCTCTTCACCCCCCAGGCAGCCGAACTGGTCCGTGGGGGCGGCTGGACCGACCTCGTCTTCTGCGGGATCGCTACCGAGAGCTGCGTCCTGAAGTCCGCGGCCGACGCCTTCGAACACGGCCACGCACCCTGGATCGTCACCGACGCCTGCGCCAGCGACGCCGGCCCTGACGTACACGACGCCGGACTCGTCGTCGCACGCCGCCTGATCGGAACCGGCCAACTTGTCACCACCGAGCACGTGGTCGACCAACTCGCGGCGTATGCAGGGGCCCCGGTGCTGGAATAGCTCCATGGGCGACACGCTGTACGACACCGACCTGATCATCATCGGCGGCGGACCCGCCGGATGTGCTGCCGCACGTATGGCCGCCAGCGTCGGCATGCGCTCGGTTCTGGTCGAGCCGGACCGGCTGTGCCGAAACCTGTACCGGATCCCTGCCCTGAACAACGTCCTCGGCGGCTACACCAGCGGCCCCGAGCTGGCCGACGCCATCGTCGCCGAGCTCAAGGGCACGGAGCTGTGCCGCCTCGAACTCGGTCGGTACGTCACCGAGCTCCGCGCCGACGACGACCAGGTGACCGCCACATTGGACACGGGCGCTTCCCGCACCGCCCCGTATGCCATCGCCGCCACGGGCGTCGGCCCTCTCCAACCCGGCGACGCGACCTGGATCACCGCCCCCGCCGGCCTGACCCTGCCCGCGCTCTGGCAGGCCGACGCCGACGACGCCCAAGGCCGGACCCTCCTCGTCCTCGGCGGCGACCGCCCGATCGGCACCTTCCTGCGCGCCCACCCGACCACGGACACGCGCCTTCTCGTGGCGTACCCGGCGACGGACGCGTACAAGATCGACGAGAGCCGCAATGACCCACGGGTCACGCTGCTCCCCGTCGATCACCTGACGCTGCACGGTGGGGAAGGCGCCCAACTGTCGGCCGAGGCAGTGGGAAGGGACGGCACCCACCGGACGATCACGGCGGACGCCGCCTTCCTCAGCCTGGGAAGTGCCCCTACCGCCCCACCCGGAGACCTGACCCGTGGCACGGACGGATACTGCCCGCCCACCAGTCAGCACCCCCGCGTCATCGTGGCCGGCGACCTCCGCTCCGCCCGCTTTCAACGGATCATGACCGCCCTGGGTTCCGGCAGCGAGGCAGCGCTGCACGCGTACTACGCGGCCAGGGCCTTGCCCATCAAGGGGTGAGGTCACGGTGCGATGCAGGGGGTGCTGTCCGAACCGTGGACAAGGCTGACCTGCGGCCTACTGTGTCCAGCTCGTACTTGTGTTTCAGCGTCGCCGGGGGGAACTGTTCGCGGGCCTGGCTTCGATTCGGGCCAGACGTTCCGGTGGGGCGACCGGGCGCTTTCCGTCAGCGGGCGGGACCTGGAGTTGCGGGGGGTCAGCAGGAAGGTCGGCTGACCGCCGTAGCCGCCATACGAGTACGTCACTCATGTGCGCCGCCGTGCCCAGTTCCCTACGGGCCGCTGCCTCGGTGAGCGCAGCAGTGGGGTTGTGCCCGGCTGCCTGAACTTCGTCGAGAGTGGCGACGAGAGCGTGCCATCCGGGTTCGGCGATGATCCGGCTTGCCAGTTCGGGCAGGGCTTGCTGTACGAGGGCGGCATGGCGGTGTTGCCTGGAAGGGGCCATGCGCACGCCTCGCTGGTGAAGAACCGCTATCGGGCGCTCGGCGGCGGTCCGGTAAGCCATGCGGAGATGTTCAGCAGCCCGTTGCGCGGCTTCGGCCTGCTGGGCGTGCTGCTTTCCCGCGTGCCAGTGAGCGGCGGCAGAGACCAGAAAGATGAGCATGTCGAGGGCCATCGCGGTGGCGGCACCGTCCTCGCCTCGGCCGAAGGCCGGGCCGCTCTGCACGAGGTCACGGGCGGCTCGGCGCAGGGCGTGGTCGTGGCCGCGTGCGGCACGTACGTGAGAGCGGGAGGCGCGCTCGAACGCGGATGCTGCGGCTTGGAGGTCGTGGCGGGTGTGCGCCGCAGACGTCTGAGCGAGGGCGTCGAGAACTTCACCGGTGGCGGCAGTCTGGGCGGCGACGGCGCCGTCCTCGCCGTGGTCGACGACGAACAGGCCATGCCAAGCAGCACTGGTGACGCGCCGTCGTGCGGATGCGGGTCCGGTTACCGAGGGCAGGGCCGATTGCTGGGCGGGGTGGTCAGGATTCCCGTCCCAGCGTTCGCGGATACGGGGCAGGGAGAGATCCGGGGCGAGCTTGGAGCCGGAGTAGAAGACCGGCTGGCCCTTGGCGTTGCGGTCGCCGGGGAGGGCGACGGTATAGCCGAGGGTGTCGCCCGACGGCGCGACACGGCGTCGCACGAGCAGGCCGGCCCCGGCGAGGCGATCGAAGAACTCCTCCTCGCCCCCGGCACCGGCCACCGAGCGCCGGACCGCCTCCCGCAGTTCTTCGCGCGGGGTGCGCTGCCGACCTCGGCGGTCGGCCTTATGGCGTTCGGCGCTGGTGGGCCGCTTGGCGGCGGTGCCATCGCCCGGCGTGACCCGGCGCAAGCCGTAGTCCGCCTCGATGAGGCGGGCCTCGGCCTGAGCGCGGCGGGCTTCGTTGTGCAGGCGGGGCCGTCGCCCGTCGTCCCGGACCAGGGTGGCGACGATGTGGATGTGGTCGTCTGCGTGCCGGACGGCCGCCCATCGGCAGGCGGCGTCGTCGCCCTCGGGGCCGATGCCGGTGGCGGCGACCATGCGGCGGGCGATGGCTGCCCAGGCGTCGTCGGGCAGAACCGGGTCTTCAGGGCTGGCGCGTACGGACAGGTGCCACACGTGCTTGTCAGGGCGTCGGCCGGCGGGCAAGGCGTTGACGGGCTGGTCGAGCAGCCGCTGCAGCTGCCCGTAGGTGGCCTGCGGATCGCGGCCCGGGTCGGGCATGAGCGGGTCGAAGGCCGCCACGAGGTGTGGGTCGGTGTGCTCCTCGTGCGAGCCAGGGCCGTACAGGTACCGGATGAGGCCGATCGTCGCGCTGCCGCGCTTATGGATTCGAGGGATCATGCCGGGCAGCCACCGTCCCGGTGGGCGAGCAGGGTGTCGGCGGCGTCCTCCATCCGGCGGGCAGCGTTCAGGACGGCCTGAGCGGCGGCGTCGAGGTGGGGTGCGTCGGCGCCGGAGTTGAGCGCCTTGGCGACCTGATTGAACAGGCCATGAATCCGCCCCAGGTGCCGGCGGGCGGCGAACACCTCATCGAGGACTTCCCGCTCGGTGGCGATCTCGGCCGCGGTGCGGGTCAGGTCGCGGGCGGCCTTGTCGACGGCGTAGGCGAGGAAGGCTGCGTTGGTCATCTGACACTGGGCGGCTGCGTCGGTGAAGCGCTGGTACTCGGCGTCGTTCATGCGGCAGCTGGGCTGGTGCAGGCGCTTGCGGGGCTTCGGCTGACGGGCGCGCTGACGTCGCCGCGACAGGGATTCGGCCTGCCGTGCCGTTCCTGGCTGAGGTCCGCCCTCGGTCGCAGCCTGCCGGTCCGGCGCCCCCTGGCGCAGGGCCGGTCCCGCCACCCCGGGGGCGGGAATTCCGGGAGCATTGCTCCCGGGACAACTTGCTCCCCCTTCTGCTGGGGTGGTGGTCGGCTGCTGTTGGGACGCGGCGGGTTCGTGGTGGAGGTCGTGCACGGGATCTCCGTCTCGGGTCGGGGCGAGTGGCCGGGGCGATCGTCAGCTCTGGCGGGCGGCGTTTAGTTCGGCCTTGACCTCGCGGACGATGAGGCCGGCGGTGTCGCTGGCGATGGTGTATCCGTCGCCGCGCACGACCTCTTCCAGGAGGTCGCGGGACAGACTGCCGTGCTCGTGAAGGAGCCGGTGGGCATAGTCGCGAAGGACGTCGTCGGTGGCGCGCGGCTTGCTGCCGGGTCGCTTCGGCTTCGACGTGGGGCGCTTGGCCGGTGCGGTGTGCGAGCCACTGCCCGTGGGTGGTGGAGACGCTTCTGGCGGGCGGACTGTCGTTTCCGGGCTGGAGCGGGTGAGGTCCGGGCCTGCAAATTCCGGGCGGGCGCCCGGCTGGGGTTCCTTGCCGCCCGGGTCTGCTGGGCGCGGGCAGACACGGTCCTCTGCCCGCCCGTCGCCGTCCGCCCGATTGGCAGCCTCCGCCCGAGATCGGTCGGGCTGTGCTGCGGGCCGCCCGGAGGGCAGGGTCCACCGCCCGGGCAGGTCGATGGTGGCTAGATCGGCCGCCTGACGGCGGGTGGCGAGCTGGCGCAGCAGTTGCTCGTTGCGGAGCGTGTCGGCATCTACACCGGAGCGGGCGAGGGCCTTGGACAGTCGACGCACGGTGCGTCGGCCCTTCCGCCCGGTGCGCTGCCCGGGCGTCATCTCGGCGAGACGGGCGGCCAGTGCGACGGCTCGGCGCGTGGCCCGCTCATGGACGATCTGGGCGGCGCCCTGGTCCCGCTCGACGATCCCGAGGCGGGCGAGCAGCCGCTCGCGGGCTTGCCGGATGAGGACGGCTGCGAGCCCGCGGGAGGCGGAGTCGGGTGTGTGCTGGCGCAGCTCGATGCCCATGGCCAGGTGCCACAGCACCGCGGCCATCACGGGGCCGGTGAAGGCACGTACGGTGCCCCCGACCGGTCCGGACTCGGCGTACGCGGGGATGGTTTGCACTGTGGTTATGGCCCAAACCAGGACTCCGGGCAGCCCGGCCGCGCTCCTCGGCCCGTGCAGATTCTGGCGGGCCATCAGCGCCATCGAGAACAGTGCGAGCTCAGCGGCTGCGAACATCACGGCGCGTTCGGTGGTGTCACGCATGCCGAGGTGGTGCGCGGCGAACCGCCAGCTCGTGTCGGCGCTGTAGGCGGTGCACACGAGTGCCGCCACGGCAGCGGTGACGACTGCTGCCGAAGGCTTCCGCTTCAGATCACGGGCGGGACGACGGCTGCGTCGGGTCCTCAGGCCCACACGCAGCAAGCCCGCCGCGACGGCCAAGAGGATCACGGCGAGGAGCGGGCTGTCGGCGTTCGGGAGCGAGATGGTGGCGAGCGTTTCGGATATTGCGGGGCGCATGTACGGGGCTACTCCGTGCCAGGGCAGGGAAGAGGATCACGGCGTTCACGGAGGGGGCGTACACGCGGGCCCCCTTCTAAAGGGGGGCCCGCGCGTGATCGCTCGGGCGTGTGAGCGGCGTGAACGCTTGCGTGATCGCTTGACCTGCGGTTTTTCTGTGAGCGTGTGTGCTGTGAGCGGTTCACGACGGTTTGCGACTGTGGGGGTCGCGTGCACGGTCGCGTGAACGCTCCGACTGGGCCGGAGCGAGGATCAGCCCACGGAGATGAGGTGGCGAGCGGAGGCGTAGTAGCGGGCCTGCTGGCCGCCTCCGACACCTCCGGCGATGCCGTCGGTCTTGGTGGCAAGGCTGCTGTCGACGAGGCGGCTGAGATGGCGTCGCGCCTTCTCGACATCGGCTCGCTCGGGATCGCCACCGACGAGGATGGTGGCCAGTTCGCGTGCGGTCAGCCCGCCCGGGGCGTTCCGCAGCAGGACGGCGGGGTCCTTGGTGGGGTCGACGGTGGTGGTCCCACGTACATGGTCGTGGGTGACATCCAGGGGGCCGACTTCGCCGGTGGGCGTCTTGAGGTGATGCAGAGTCACCGCAGGGTCGCCTGCCCTGCCGGTGACGAACAGGACGCTGCCCGCGCCGGCGGTGAACCAGGTGGACCCGTAGACCTGGTCCAGGCTGGGGCGCTGGCCGCGTGGTGCGTCGGCGGTCGCCTTGCGCTGGTGGTGCAGTTCCAGGATCTCCACCCCGTTGCGCAGAGCGCGCATACGGGCGTTGTGGAAGGCGACCGCGAGGCTGTCGTCGACCATCGTGCTGACCGCGTCCTTGAGGCTGTCGATCACGATGGTGTCGGCCTGGTGGGCGGCGGCGAGGTCGGCGAGGAGGTCGGGTTCCTTGTCGAGGGTGGTGGGCAGCGGGCCCTCCCAGACCACGAGCCGCTCGCGGAGGATCTTCTCGTCGGTGGGGAAGACGCGGCGGGCCATGGCCTTGGCGATCTGTTTGGGGCGATCCATCGCCAGGTAGAGCACGCGCCTGCTGGGGGCTACGGGCATCTCCAGGACGGTCTCCGTCAGGCCGAGGCGAGCGAAGATCACCTGATGGGCCAGCGTCGTCTTGCCGACGCCCGGAGCGCCGACGATCATCAGGCTCTCGCCAGGGGCCCAGACGGTCTTCTCGCCCGTGCCCCACAAGGGCTCGGCGTTCGCGCCGCTCTCTTTGACGAACGACCATCCGTCGGTGGCGAAGCGGGACAACCGCCCCTGGCCCGACGCGAGTGCGCGTTCGCGTTCGGCGCGTACTTCCGTCTCGATCTCGCTGCGGATCGCCTCGGGATCGGCGCCGGGCTCCCGGACCCGCTGGAGAGTGCGCACGGCTGAGGTCACCAGGCGGCGCAGGTCCGCCTTGGCGCGGACGATCTCCGCGTGATACTCCGCGCTGCTGGTGCCGTAGGGGGCATCGGCTAGCTGGGACACGTAGACGGGGCCGCCCACGCGCTGAAGGTCGCCCTGCTGCTGGAGCAGCTCGGTGAGGACGATCGGGTCGGTCGGCTTGTCCTCGCGATGCTGCGCGAGGAGCGCCCGCCAGATGGTCTCGTGCGCGGGCCGGTAGAAGGCGTCATCGCCGAGGATTGGCCTGACCGCGGCGATGATGCCGGGTTTGTGCATGCAGGCACCGAGGACCGCGCACTCGGCGTCCAGGTTGAACGGCTGCTCCGTCGGGGTGGAGCCTTCGTCGAAGCGGGATGGCGTCTGGGAGGGCAGGGTCGTACCCTGGTTCACGGAGCTCCTCACCCGGAAGGCCATATGGGGCGGCAACCCCGGCCTTCGGTTTCGATCGTTCAGGGATGGATGGTTGTGCGGTGGAGCCTCTACTTCGGCCCCGGTGTTCGTAGCACCGGGGCCGCTTGCATGTGCGGTTCCGTCCGTCGTTGTGCGGCGGAGTACGACCATAGCCGAGATTTTCGGCAACGCAATGCCTTGCATTTCAATCCGCAACGATGTTTAGTTGCGGATGCTGGATCGGTCGGATCTGTCGTCGTGAGAAGGGAGGCGCGAGTGAGCAGCGAGGAAGGCGCGGAGCGCGCCGGCCCAGGTCGACCGGTGCCGGAAGACCACGTCGCCGCACGCGTCAAGCTGGAACGCGAGGTCCGCGGTTGGAGCACGGTGAAGCTCGCCGAGGAGATGGCCGCCGTCGGCCATCCGATTAACCAGTCCGCGATCTGGCGCATCGAGAGCGGCAAGCCCCGTCGCAGGGTCAACCTCGACGAGGCGCTCGGCTTCTGCAAGGTTTTCGACCTCACCATGCAGGACCTGACCGGACCACCGGACGAGCTGGCCACGCCCCGTATCCGCCAGCTCGCGCAGGAGTACGTCCAGATGACCCGGGAGTACCACCAGCTGCGAGCGGCGATCGACCGGAACCAGATGCACCTGGGCGAGATCCAGAGGGAACTCGATGCCTACGGGGACAAGGGACCCGAGCGGAGAGGGCAGGTCGACGAGCTCCTCCGGCTCGAAGAGCGAGCGTTGATGAGAAGCATGCACCCGTCCCGGGCCCACCTGCGAATGCAGGGGCAGCCCCCCGCCAGCGAATAGCCGGCCACTGCCCCTTCCACGGCGTTTCGAACGCCGAGAACACCACACGTGGCGACCTCCGTCGCCGACGATCAACCATCCATCCCTGAACGACACCACCGGCCAGGCCGACGGGAGTTGCCGCTCCCGCGACGCCGCGAGGCTGGCGGGAGGAGTATCCCCATGCCGCAGCCCACGCTGCCCATTTCCCAGATAGCCCAGCTTCTGGACGTACCCGAAGACGCCCTGCGCACCTTGATGGTCGAACGCCGATCCGTCGGCGACACGACCTTGGTCGCCCTGACCGTCTCCGAGGCCGCCCGTCGAATCGGCATCGGCCGCACCAAGCTCTACGAGTACGTCTCCTCCGGCGAGATCGCCTCCGTCAAGATCGGGAGCTTGCGCCGCATCCCAGCTGAAGCAGTGAACGAGTTCTTGTCCCGCCGCCTGTCGGCGACCGACTTCGGGGCCGCCGCGTGACTCGCGCCTCCGAATCGAAGTCCCGCCAGCCCAACGGCGGCTCCTCGATCTTCCACGGCAAGGACGGTCGTTGGCACGGCTACGTCACCGTGGGCGTCAAGGACGACGGCAAGCCGGATCGGCGCCATGTCAGCCGTAAGACTCGCCCTGAGGTCACCAGGGTCGTCCGCGAGCTGGAGCGTCAGCGCGACAAGGGGACGGTCCGCAGGGCCGGCCAGAGCTGGACGCTGGAGACCTGGCTGACGCATTGGGTGGAAAACATCGCCGCCGCGCACGTCTCGGAGAACACCATCGACGGCTACCGCGTCGCGGTGAACCATCACCTCATCCCCGGCCTCGGTGCCCACCGCCTGGAGAAGCTGCAACCCGAGCACCTGGAGCGCTTCTACAAGAAGATGCAGGACAGCGGCAGCAGCGCCGGGACCGCCCACCAAGTCCACCGCACCCTGCGCACCGCCCTCAACGAGGCGGTCCGCCGCGCCCACCTCGCGGTCAATCCCGCCACGATCGCCAAGGCCCCGCGCCTGGAAGAGGAGGAGGTCGAGCCGTACTCGGTCGAGGAGGTCCAGCACCTTCTCGCCGAGGCCGCCAAGCACCGCAACACCGCCCGCTGGGTCATTGCGCTCGCCCTCGGCCTGCGTCAAGGGGAGGTCCTCGGCATGCAGTGGGGTGACGTCGACTTCGACCTCGGCGTCATCCGCGTACGGCGCGGCCGGTTGCGGCCCCGCTACAAGCACGGCTGCGGCGAACGCTGCGGACGTAAGCCTGGCTTTTGTCCCCAGAAGATCAACACCCGACGTGAGACGAAGAACGCCAAGTCCCGCGCCGGCCAGCGGCCCATCGGAGCCCCGGACGAACTCCTGCAACTCCTGCGCCAGCACAAGGAGGAGCAGGCCCGCGAGCGGGCCCGGGCCCGGGACCTGTGGACGGAGAAGGGGTACGTGTTCACCTCGCCCACCGGCGAGCCCTTGAACCCGAACACGGACTACCACAAGTGGAAGGAGCTGTTGAAGGCCGCTGGCGTCCGCGACGCCCGCCTCCACGACGCCCGCCACACCGCGGCGACCGTCCTGCTCATCCTCGGCGTCCCCGACGCGGTCGTCGACGCCATCATGGGCTGGGAGCCCGGCAAGTCCGCCCGGATGCGCCGCCGCTACCAGCACGTGACCAGCCGCGTCCTCAAGGACACCGCCGCCAAGGTCGGCGGCCTTCTGTGGGGCACGGACGAGACGGCGGGAAGCGCGGCTCCGGAGGCTGGCCAGAGCCCCGTCCCCGCTGAGCTGGTGGTGCACGTCGCCCGCCTTGGCGAGCGGCGAGTTCCCTTCCTCCACCGCGAGTACGCCGATGAAGTCGTCGCACGATGGAGCGAGGACTGGCCCGACCACACCGCCGAGGTCGAGGAATGGGACCGCTGGCGCTGGGAACACCAAGGCCCTGGCGGCGCGAGCGCCATCCGCGACCGCGTACCGGAGCGGTCCGTGGTCTTTCACGCCCGGGCCTTGTTCCTCCCCGGCGGCGACCGCATGGCGACCGGACTTCCCGAACAGTGGTCGGTGCCTGCCTGGGACTTCGAGACCGACCGCTACACCGACCGCGCCTCGGCTTGGCGCACGGCCCGACGGCCCGGCGCGGGCCAAGAGGTCGAGGCCCAGGTGCGAGGCACGGACAAGGACGCCGTGGAGGCGGCCTTCGCCGAAGCGTGCGCACAGGCTGTGGACCGTGCTCGTCATCCGGGGAGGTACGGCGACACCGACGAGTGGTAGCTGCGCGGATTGTGCAGCCGAGCTGGACAAGCGACAGGGGGCCCCGACCGAGCCGGTCGG